>DATAIM010000229.1:0-4377 GCA_036262655.1 Gemmatimonadaceae bacterium
TGCGATGATGGTTGTCGGCGGTGCCGCGCTGATCATCGGGGCTGTCATTGGCGGAACGGCCGGCGTTCTCATCGCCGTGGCTGGTGCTGCCATCGGCCTGTACGGGCTCTACAACTTCGTTCAATAATCCCACCGGAAACACAGCCGCGGTTCTGTTCGAGCTGCCTCTGAGCGCGGCTCGTCTGGCGAGTTCCAGACGAGCCGTTCTGCATTTTCTATTGCGGCATAACGCCGCCATCCTATCATAGGTTGCCGGAGTGACGGCGGCGAGAAGCCGCTGCCCGCCATTCTGCGCATCAATCGTTTCCTTCATGGAGATTCTCTCAATGCACGAGCGACTTCGTTCGCTGTTTGTCACAGTTACGTCCGGCGGTGGCTCAGCTCGTCAGATGATGGTCTCAGGGGCGGCGCTGATGCTGTTCAGCTCAGTTTCCGCAGCGCAGGTGATCAGCGGAAAGATCACCGATGCCGAATCGGGCCAGCCGCTCTCCGGAGCGAGGGTGTCAACTGGAACTGGTGCGCAGGGTGCAATCGCGCGTGCGGACGGGACGTACCGTCTTCCAGCGAGCGCCGGCACACATGTTATTCGGGTGAGCTACATCGGATACAGTCCCATCATCGACACAGTCGTCGTAACCGGAGAAGGGGCGTCACGCGATTATCGAATGACAAAAGGCGGCGTTACTCTCGACGCAACTGTCGTCACTGGAACGCGCGCTGACAGCCGAACGGTGTTGAACGCGCCGGTGCCCGTCGACGTTCTGACGAGCGCCGAGATCAAGCAGACGGGCGCGGTAGAAACGAGCCAGATCCTGCAGCTCCTTGCGCCGTCTTTCAACTTTCCGAGACCAACGATCGCTGACGGTACAGATCACATCCGACCGTCGACATTGCGCGGCCTGGGTCCCGATCAGGTGCTGGTTCTGGTCAACGGAAAGCGTCGGCATACGAGCGCGCTCGTCAACGTCAATGGAACGATCGGCCGCGGCTCAACCGGCGTCGACCTCAACGCGATACCTGCAAGCTCGATCGATCGGATCGAGATTCTGCGCGACGGCGCGGCCGCCCAGTACGGGTCGGACGCAATCGCCGGCGTGATCAACGTGATCCTGAAGAGCGACGCAACGACTGACCTGGGCGTTCAAATCGGCTCCAGTTACACAACGCTCGACAGTCTTCCTTCAAAGTACGGAGACCGCCTGACCGATGGCGATGTTGCGACAGTAGATGCCAGCACGGGCATGAACTTCAGAGGTGGCGGGTTCCTTCACATCACTGGTCAGTACGCCAACAGAGGCTCGACCAACCGCTCACTGCCGGATCGTCGCGCGAACCCGTACTTGCCGGCGAGCGACCCGCGTAATCAGGATCCGGAGCTCAATTCGCGTCTCGTTTTCAGGCAAGGCGATCCGCACGTCAACGACATTGGCTTCGTACTGAATGGAGAGCTCCCAACCTTCGCGAATGGCTCGCAGGTTTATGGTTTCGGCGGCGCGAGCCATCGTGAAGGGCAGGGCGCCGGCAACTGGAGACAACCGAAGAACGTCAACAACGTCAGGTCGATTTATCCCGACGGTTTCTTACCGCTGATCAACAGCACCATCGACGACTATTCCGGCACTCTCGGAATTCGCGGAGAGCTCGCGAACTGGAAGTATGATCTGAGCGGCGTCTATGGTCATAACTCGTTCGACTTCGATATCACGAATACGGTCAATCCGACTCTCGGGGCGGCGAGTCCGCGCGAATTTTACGCTGGTAAACTGAAGTTCGGGCAGGCGATAGCCAACCTCGACTTCGTTCGCGCATTCCCGTTGAGCGCCTTTGCCAGTCCTTTGAGCGTCGGCGTCGGTGGAGAGTTCAGGCGAGAGTCATATGGCATCGGAGCTGGGGAGCCGAATTCATATCTGGACGGCGGCGTAAAGGTTCTCGACGACAACGCCACCTCACCGAGAGGGTCGCAGCCGGTTCCCGGATCCCAGGTGTTTGCGGGGTTCCGCCCGAGCGATGCAGGCGATCACAACCGCACCAACGTCGCTGGATACGTCGATCTGGAAGCCAACATTCTGAAGAACCTGCTCCTCGGCATTGCCGGTCGCGCCGAGAACTACAGCGACTTCGGGTCCACGACAACCGGGAAGGCCTCCGCGCGCTATGAGTTCTACCCGGGCTACGCACTGAGAGGCGCAGTAGCCACGGGCTTCCGTGCACCGTCTCTAGGCCAGTCGTTCTTCTCTGCGACGGCCACGAATCTCCTGAATAACGTGCTGGTCGAGAACCGCACTTTCCCGGTGGAGAGTGATGTCGCGAAGGCGCTCGGCGCGACACCTCTCAAGGCGGAAAAGTCGGTCAACGCCAGCTTAGGACTCGCTGTTTCCCCCGTGTCGAACCTGTCGTTCACCGCGGACTATTACCACATCACCATCGACGATCGCATCGTCTTGTCGGGGAATTTCGTCAACCTCGGGCCGTTCCTCGCATCGAAGGGTTTCACCGGAATTACGGCGGCAAGGTTCTTCACAAACGCCATCGACACACGTACGGCGGGCGTCGACATCGTCGCGAGGTATGCGGCTGACTTCGGGGCCTACGGGGTTTCTCGGTTTACCGGGGGATACAATCACACGAAGACCAGGGTCACGCGAATTGCGGCGACACCGCCACCTCTGGCCGCACAGCAGGCTGTGCTGTTCGATCGTGTCGAGCGGGGCCGCCTCGAGGTAGGGCAACCTCACGACAACATTAGTCTCACGCTCGACCACACCTTGAAGCGGTTCGACGCCGCGCTCCATCTGAACAAGTTCGGCGAGGTCCAGTTCCGCCAATCCATCACGGATCCGTCGCTGGATGAGACCTTCGGCGCAAAATGGATCACCGACGTGAACGTCTCATACCGCGTTCTCAGGCAGCTTAGGCTCACTGTGGGCTCCAACAACCTCTTCGACATTTACCCTGACAGGCAGGTGAAAGCGGGCGGCGCAAACAACAGCGGAATCTTTCCCTATAACGGCATTTCGCCATTCGGCTTCAATGGCCGTTTCATCTACGCGAAAGCGAGGTATACGCTGGATCGCTGATGTTCGCGCACTGACGTGCGGTACTGACGTTCTGTACTTTCGAACGCCTGTCCGGGCACCCGGCCAGGCGTTCGTGTATATATCATTTCCACTTCGCTGACAGACTGGCCAATGAGGTTCAAACCGATCAGCCTGGCAATCCACGGCGTACTGGATTACCTCAGCGTGCCGCTTCTTCTCGTAGCGGGGCCGCTCTTCGATTTCGACGGAAGGCCAGCGGTGATCACGTCGACAGCCGCTGGCGCTGTTCTCGTCTACTCCGCCTTCACCGCGTATCCCCTCGGCCTTGTGAAACTGGTTCCCCCGAAAGCCCATCGAGCCATCGACATCGTTGTCGGGCTGATGTTCGTTGCCTTGCCGTGGGTGATGAATTTCAGTGCCGTCAATCCCGCAAGGAATTTCTTCGTTGTCTATGGTGTCGGCTCGCTCATCGCCGTGATGCTCACCGATTTCCGAGTGGGCGACGCCTAGTGTAACGGCCTCTTGGCCGCAGCGAACTCAGCGGAACGCAGCGAACCCAGGAACTCCAACCGAGATCTACCGCCAAGGGCGCCGAGGCGGATCGTCGCTGGATCACAGTATTCTTTGGTGGTTTTGATCAAAAACGCTTTTCGCGTTCTCGGCGTTCTCGGCGTTCCCGGCGGTAAATCGCCGGTTGGGGTTCGTGCGTTCGCTGCGTTAAAGAGAGTGACGTGCGTCACGGCACGTGCAAAGTGCCCGAGCTCACGAGCACCGAAGCGCCACCGACTCTCACCGCGCGCACTGCGCCGTTCATCACATCCGTCTCCACCTCCAGTCTGCTCGGCCTCCCCATCTCGACACCTTGATGGACCGTATACCTGAGCATACCGTCGCGTCCCTCCGAGCGAGCCGCGAGGTAACCACCGAGGGCGGCACACGCGCCGCCTGTCGCCGGATCCTCCGCTACTCCAAGCGACGGCGCGAACATGCGCGCGCGGATCACACCCTCTCCCATTCGCACACCATTTCGCGCCGCAGATTCCTCCCCCTCGACGAAAACGAAGATGTCAGGTGTCCACGATCGTCTAAGCTTCTCCTCCCATAGATCCACTTTGACTCTCGCGCGGCCGAGGGCGTCGAGATTCTTCAGCGGCACGAAGAGAAATGGCACTCCCGCTGACCACGCCTCTATGGCGTACGACCGGTCGACGTCAAGGTCTGATGGATCCAATGACAGCATTGTCGCCAGATCGCGAGCGTCGCAGGTCGCATTCCGCATCTCCGGAATCCTGGCCGCTGTGAGCTGCGAAAAAACCGGCGTGCCGTTCTCGCATCGGAT
>DATAIM010000230.1:0-3275 GCA_036262655.1 Gemmatimonadaceae bacterium
CATTCCTTTTGTAAGGTAGGATGCCGCGCCCTGGCCCGCCGTTTAAAGCACCGATGAGTTCAGCCGCGGGTTAGCCGGGACCCTTGGCTCACCCCTTGAATCCCTTCCTGAACCGGCGGTAGCCGTACCAGCCTGCGACGAGCAACGCTGAAAGGGGGACAAGTACACCAAGAGAAGCGATCAGCCATGCAACGAACGATACAAAATTCCGCCACGCCTGCTTGAGGGCACCGGCGATCGGGTTGTCGCCCGGCGTATGTCCAAGCAGCGGCAACGGCTCGTGAACGGTGACTGACAATGTGCTGACCGCGGCCCGCGTTTTCAGAAACCGGAGACGGCCTTCGTATCGCTCGATCTCCTCACGCACGCGCGCGAGCTCACGCTCCACCGCGAGAACATCTTCGAGCTTCCCCGTTCGCGTCGCGAGCAGAGTGGCCAGCCGCTCCTCCAGCCGTTTTGCATTCGTCACTCGCGCAGTGACGTCGACAAATTCTTCCCCCACATCCTCGACGCTGGTGTTCACCGCTTCAACTTTGCCGATGCCGTTGAGACCGCCGATCGCCTGATCGTACCGCGCCGCCGGAATCTTGAGCTCGAGCGTTGCGCTTCGCACCTGATCGCGCCCGCCGGAAATCGACGAGTTCGCAACGTACCCGCCGAGTTGAAGCGCAAGCTGCCGGACTTTCATGATCGCGGGATCGAGCTTGTCGACTTCGACCGACGCATTACCCGTCCGAATCAGCATGCTCGGCGCGATCTGATCGCTTGTGGCGATCGCCGCAGGCGACTGCGAGGCAGTCTGGCTTTCGGCACGGTCCATCACTGCCGACGTCTGTGTCATCTGCCGTGTGGGGCCGATGCTGCCGATCCCCGCTTGAGGCGCCATCGCCGGCGCCGATGCAGCTGCGTCGCCCTCGGCTCCAGTGAGCGGCAGCGCCTGGGACTTTTCCGCGACTTCGCCCGATGGACCTTTGCTGCAGGCAAGCAGGATCACGGCAATGGCCGTGAATGTCAGCGCTTTCATTGCGGTCTCGTTGAAGTGTCTACCGTAGGACGCTCGATCAGGACCGACTTGCACAAACGGCGTGAGGCCATGGAGAGCGGGCCGCCACGGCTCCCGTGATCTTCAGCTCGTGGTAACTGCCACCTGCTTCGGCGAAGCCAATGCACCCCCCGATGACACAGGGGCCGGGATTCGCCGCTCTCCCACCTGCTGCCTCCACATGGCGTAATACAATCCCATCCTCGAGAGCAGCTCCTCATGACGACCGGATTCCACGATCCGGCCCCGCTCCAGAACGTAGATACAATCGGAGTGCATCACGGTCGACAGCCGGTGCGCGATGAGAATCGTCATCACCGCGCGATCGCTCGCCACATCGCGCATCGTTCTCGATATCTCCTCTTCCGTGAGCGAATCGAGTGACGACGTAGCCTCGTCAAAAACGAGCAGGTGTGGCTTGCGGAGAAGCGCCCGTGCGATCGACAGTCGCTGTTTCTCTCCACCGGAGACCTTCACCCCGCCCTCACCAATGACTGTGTCCAGCCCTTTGTCAGCCCGAGCGAGAAGTGAGTGTGCGGCAGCTTTCTCGAGCACGTCGAGACACTCTGCATCCGTGGCGCTGGGCCTGACGAAAAGAAGGTTCTCGCGAATCGTCCCCGAAAAGAGCTGCGAATCCTGCGTGACAAAACCAATTCGCTCACGGAGATGATCGAGATCGATCACGCTGCTCGGCAACCCGTTGTAGAGAATCTCCCCCTCCTTCGGCGGGTAGAGCCCCACCAGCAGCTTCACGAGAGTCGTCTTCCCCGCTCCCGACGGTCCAACGAACGCGATCGTATCTCCCCGCCGGACGATCACTGAAATGTCACTGAGGGCGGGCGTGGTCGCCGTCTGGTGCGTGAAGCTGACGTTCCGGAACTCGAGCTCCTTCAGGTCCGTGACCGGCACCGGGTCTGCAGGCTTCGGATCCTTTGGAATTGCAAGGATCGCCCGGAAGTTCTGAAGCGATACCTCCGTCTCCCGATACGTATTGATGATGTTGCCCAGCTCCTGCAACGGGCCGAAGATGAAGAAGGAATAGATAAGGAGGGAGAAGAACTGACCCACCGTGATCTTCTGCGTGAAGATGAGGTACAGCATCAGGAACAGGATGCACGTCCGCAGAAAGTTCACGAACGTGCCTTGGATGAAGCTGAGGCTCCGCAGGTACCGGACCTTCTTGAGCTCGAGCTTGAGAATCTTCTGCGTAACGGCGTTGAGCCGCAGCACTTCCTGTTCCGCCAATCCCAGGCTTTTCACCAGCTCGATGTTGCGCAGCGATTCGGTAGTCGATCCTGCAAGCGCGGTCGTCTCCGCAACGATCTCTTTCTGGATGACCTTGATCCTCTTGCTGAGAACCGAGCTGAGCAATCCAAGCAAGGGAACCGTCAGCAGAAACGCCGGTGCGATGACCCAGTGCACGTTGAACGCGTAGATCATCACGAACACGACACCGACAAGTGTCGTGAACAGCATGTTGATCGACATCGTGATAAACCTCTCGACGTCGCTCCTTACTTTCTGAAGCTTGCCCAATGTTTCGCCGCTCCGCTGGTCCTCGAATACGGAGTACGGGAGCTCGAGAGAATGCCGGATCCCATCCGAGTACATCTCCGCGCCGAGCCGCTGCACGATTACGTTGACGAAGTAATCCTGGAAATTCTTTGCGACGCGAGATACGAACGCCACACCGACGGCTGCGCCGAGCAAAAGGGAGACTCCCTTTAAAAACTGCTCGGTCGTGTACTCCTTGTAGCGGGTGGCGTACTGGTCGATGATGTGCCGGAAGATCAGCGGATCGAGCAGAGAGAATATCTGGTTCGTCGCCGCCAGCACGAGCGCGAGCACGACGTATCGCCAGTAATTCCTCAGGTAGCCGTAGAGGATGTCCATCAGTCGTGCTCCGCCACAAAGATCATTTCAGGTGAACCGTCGACAAGAGCCGACCGGTCGAAGTTACCATAAATCGCGCTCAGGACGAAGCCGCACCGGGCCAGCAGATGCTCGATCTCGAATCTCCAGAACCAGCGCATGCTGAACTCGTGAGCCACCCGGTCGGTCCTGCCGTCGAGGCCGGTTACGTAATAGATGAGCGCTACATCGCTGATCTGCTCGGTACTTCGCACTCTCTTCCTGATCGAGGTTCGTCTGAACGTGCGCCCATCAGGCAATGCTGTCGGGGGAGTGTCTTCCTTCTCCTCACCTGCCCCGGCGGCGAGCGCGCCAAGATTCG
>DATAIM010000231.1:0-6371 GCA_036262655.1 Gemmatimonadaceae bacterium
CGAGTTGCGCCGTGAAGGCTCGCTGCTCGAACAGGCCTCGAATCTTTTCGGGACCTATACGTTCAATTCTCTTGCGGATCTTCAGTTGTCCCGACCCGCGACCTACTCGCGGCTCCTAGGCTCGCGACGGAGAGACGTAAGCCAGCTAGTTGGCGGACTGGCCCTTGGCGATTCGTGGCGCAAGACGGACAACCTTCAGATCCAGTACGGCGTGCGGTTGGACGCAAACCGTTTTCTCTCGAAACCGTTATTCAATGCTGACCTCGAAAACGCGTTCGAAGTGCAGAACGACAATGTGCCGAACAGGATTTATCTCAGTCCGCGCGTCGGATTTTCGTGGTCCTATGGGCGTGGCTCGCAGATCGCCGGGTTTGAGGGAGCCGCACGCGGCCCCCGCGCAGTTTTCCGCGGGGGTATCGGTGTCTTTCAGAGCACGCCGTCAACAGGTCTCGTCGGCGCGGCGCTCGACAACACCGGGCTTCCGAGCGGCGTCCAGCAGCTCACCTGTATTGGAGCCGCAACGCCGGTTCCCGACTGGAATGCCTACGCGTCGTCGACTTCCGCGATACCCACGCGCTGTGCAGATGGCACTACGGGATCCGTATTCGCGAGTGCGGCGCCCAATGTGACGTTGTTCTCTGATGATTACTCCGCACCGAGAAGCGTTCGATCGAACCTTCAGTGGAGCGGCCCGATCCTCGGCAACAGATTCTCGGCGCAGATTGAAGGGACCTATTCCCGGAATTTCAATCAGTCGAGCCCGCTCGACATCAACTTCACGGGCATCTCACGGTTTGCCCTGCCCGGCGAAAACAACCGCCCGATCTTCGTCCAGCCGACCAGCATCGTCCCGGCTACTGGTGCGGCGTCGCCACTCGATGCCCGCGTCTCTCGCGCGTTTTCCCGGGTGAGCCAGCTCTCATCAGACCTTGAATCGGAAAGCAGACAGGTGAGCCTGCGTGTTTCCCCCGCGACGTTCAGCCCGAACCTGAGCTGGAGCATTTCCTACGTTTACTCGAACGTGCGTGAGCAGTTCCGCGGGTTCACCAGCACGGCTGGAAATCCGCTCGACGTCGAGTGGGGCCGGTCGTCGTTCGACTCGCGACACCAGATTGTGTACAACGTCGGCTACAACTTCTTCGATTGGGTTCGCCTGAGCTGGTTTGGGCAGTTCCGTTCCGGCTCCCCGTACACCCCAATGGTGGCGACCGACATCAACGGCGACGGTTATGCCAATGACCGCGCGTTCATTCCGTCGCTGACGGACGCAGATGCGGCCCTCGCCTCCTCGATGAAATCCCTACTCGACAACGCGAGCGGCGACGCACGAAAATGCATCGAGCGTCAGCTCGGCAACCTTGCAAAGCGCAACAGCTGCGAGGGGCCATGGTTCTCCAATGCATCGATGTCGATCGCCTTCAATCCGGTGAAGGTGAGGATGCCTCAGCGTGCCACGTTGTCGCTTCAGCTCACAAACCCCCTGGGCGCGGCAGATCTCCTCGTGCACGGATCGAATGACCTTCGCGGATGGGGACAGCCCAGCTTCCCCGATCCGCAGCTCTTGTACGTTCGCGGATTCGATCCGCAGGCGAAGCGCTACAAATACGAAGTGAATCAGCGATTCGGGTCGAGCAATCAGGGCGCGGGCGCGTTCCGTGTACCAGTCACCCTCACTGCGATGATGAGGTTCGATGTAGGTCCAACACGCGAGCGCCAGATGCTTACCCAGCAGCTGGATCGAGGACGGCGTACAGAGGGTACCAAAGCTCCGGAGGTAATGCTGAAGGCGATCTATGGAAATGGCGGGATTCCGAACCCGCTCGCGACCATCCTTCGCCAGCAGGATTCGCTTCGCCTCACAGGCGCGCAAGCTGACAGTCTCGCAACGCTGAACCGCATGTACACGATCCGGAATGACGCGGTCTGGGCTCCGCTCGCAAAATATTACGCCGACCTTCCGAACGGGTATGACAAGGACATCGCATACGCCAAGTACATGACAGCGAGACGAGCGACGATCGACCTTCTTGCGCAGCTCGCGCCGAGCATCAAGGGGCTTCTCACCGCCGAGCAGCGCCGGAAACTCCCTGCATTCGTCGCCAGCTATCTCGAGCCGCGGTATCTGGCGTCCATCCGGTCCGGCACGGCGGGATTCACGCAGGGATCAATGTTCGGCGCAGCACCCGTGATGATGGGTGACTTTGTCATGGCCGCCGGCGGTGGCGGCGGCTCGCAGACCGTCATAATTCGCCAGTAACAGTCAGACCATGCGCTTCGACGACAAATCCTCCACCACTCAACCAATGAAAGAAATACTTCGATTCACACCGGTCGCACTGTTCGTTCTCGCGACCGCAACGGGCGCCCAGCAGCGTCCTCCCATCCGGCAGCTTGGTGCAGTTGTCGCCACATCGGGCGAGACATTCACCAATGTCGCCGGCATCAGAGCGCTCTCCAACGGAAGCGTCCTTGTCAACGACGTCTTCGGGCGCCGTGTACTGCTGTTCGATCCGCGACTCTCGAGGTTCACTGTTGTAGCGGATTCCACCAGCGCGACTGCGAACGCATACGGTGGGCGAGTAGGCTCCCTCGTCGCATTTCGGGGTGACTCCAGCATCTTCATCGATCCTTCATCGGTGTCGATGTTGATCATCGATCCATCCGGAAAGATCGCGCGAGTGATGGCGATTCCGCGCGCGGAGGATGCGGCGGGACTTGGAAGCGGACTCGGATCCACGTCGTTCGATGCGGCGGGGCGCCTTGTTTACCGGGCTGGTGGCGGCCTCCGACTCGGCGGCGCCGCCGGGTTGCGGCGAGTCGAAGGTGCGGCTGGAGCCGGTGGATTCCAGCTTCCCGACATTCCGGATTCGGCGCTGATCGTGAGAGTCGATCTCGCTTCGAGAAAGGTCGACACCGTCGGGTCGATCAAGACCCCCAAGGTAAAGCTCGAGTCGAAGCAGGACGACCGCGGCAATATCAGCATCCAGTCGCTCGTCAATCCGCTTCCCGTCGTCGACGACTGGGCGGTGTTGCCGGATGGATCGATCGCATTCGTTCGAGGACGTGACTATCACGTCGACTGGGTGAACCCGAACGGGACGAAAACATCGTCGCCGAAGGTTCCTTTCGACTGGCAGCGCCTGACAGACGAGGACAAGATCGCGTTCATCGATTCCGTCAAGGCAGCGCGCGAGCGTCTCGGCGCGAATGCGCCGGTCCCGGTGGGTACCGGGACACCTGGTGGGGCTTTGGGCGGCGGGGGCGGAGGTCCTCAAGTCCAGATCTTCATGGGTCCCGGTGGGCCAGGTGGTGGGCCAGGTGGAGGTCCCGGCGGCGCTCCGGGGACCGTGCGCGCAGGGGGGAATCTGGGGGGCCAGGTGAATTTCGTCCCGCCAACTGAGCTGCCCGACTACAAGCCGCCCTTCCTCGCGAATTCAACGCGTGCCGACACGGAAGGGAACCTGTGGATCAGGACCATCCCGACCTCCGCTATCGCAGGCGGACCGGTTTACGATGTGATCAATCGTAAGGGCGAGCTCGTTGAAAGAGTTCAGATACCGGTCGGTCGCACCATCCTCGGATTTGGTCCGGCCGGCGCAGTGTACCTTCTGCACCGCGAAGGAACTACGGCGACACTCGAGCGTGCCTCGATTCGTTAGTTTCGATACGCGATAACAGGGGGCGGGCAGGATGGCCCGTCCCTTTTTTTTCCTGCCGGACGCGACGTCGCGATGGCTGACTCCGCGTTTCACGGCGGTTAGCTTTCGCGGGAACCCTCGCACCCCGGTTAAATGACCACTGCTTTTCGGGCTATATCGGTGATCGCTGTTCTCGGAATGTCGGGACTGGTTGCAGCCTGCAGCACCGATGTGGAGGAGCCGGTGTCGGTAAGCATCGAGAAAACGACATTCGCCTCTTCGCTTGGTGTCAATCTCGCAGCATCGACTCGGACAGCTAATGGCGTTTATTATCGCGACATCACGGTGGGCAGCGGTCCTGTGGTCGCGAACGGACAGCAGATCACCGTTCGTTATACCGGATGGCTTTCGAACGGCACTCAGTTCGACTCCAACACCACCACAGGATTTCCATTCGTGCTCGGTATCGGCCGCGTGATAGCCGGATGGGATGAAGGCTTGCAGGGAATTCGCGTTGGCGGCAAGCGACAGCTGATCATTCCACCGTCGATGGGTTATGGCTCGAGCGGCAACGGGCCGATTCCCGGCAACGCAGTGATCGTGTTCAACGTCGAGGTGGTCTCCTCGCCGTGACGGTGACGGCGAATTCAGTAGTTCGCCCGTACTGCCTCGTTTGTTTCGTAGCGTTTTCAGCCTCGGTCTCATCGATCTGCGAGGGGCAGCTGCGGCCCCTGGAGCCAATCTCGTGGCGACTCTACCAGCGCAACGCGAGAGTCTCTGGAGAGATCGGCGCCTCTCGTCTCGAGGGCCAGCGAGCATCGCTTGCCGGCACGAGCGGCGATCTCACCGAAATCGGAAACTTCTCCCTTGCCTGGCGCACGGGCCGGGTAATTCTCGAGGCGGCGGGCACCGCGCAGCGCTACTTCCGTGAGCGCGAACGGTTTGCGGCCCCATATGAGGACGTGACGGAAAGCAACAGCGGACGCCGCCACGATTCCGGAGATTACCGCCTGTCCACTGTCGTCCGCCTCACTCCCGACCACTGGCGGGCCGTGGGTGCGCTGAGGTTCGGCACACGGCTCCCTGCAACCGACAACACGACTGGCCTCGATCGTGATGCAGTGGATTTTTTTGCGACTGTCGGCGGCCGGCGGAGCTTTGGCGGTCTCGTCTTCACGGGGGAGAGCGGGCTCGGAATTCACACTACCCGCGACACGCGGTTCGAGCAGGACGACCTGCTGCTTTATGCGCTGGGCGCCGAATATCATCGCTTCTTTATCATCCCTTCAGTTGCCGCCCTGGGCCAGCTGCACGGAAACGCGCACGCCGCAATACGCGGAGTCGAGAATCTGGGCGAGGTGCGGTTCGGTATTCGAGCCGGGTCCCGCCGCTGGATCCGTTTCGAGGTTGTGTCGGGGTATGAGATTTTCTCGCCGTCCACCGGTGTCATCGTCACCGCGGGACTGTTGCGCTGAGCTGTAACTCGGCGGCCAGTGAGTGCCGCGCCTGGTGCGCACCGTCGAAGAATCGAGGATATTTTTTTCGCGGGGCCCCCGCCCCGATTTACGCTCGAGGCAACGAGGACTACTGATGCCGCTGCAGACGACACCAAAGCCACCCGACCCCCCGTTGCTTGCTCCTGTCCAGGTGACGGTAGGCGGCGAGGCACTTACGAGCCCACAGGCCGTTTACCAGGCTTATCGCGCACAACGGCGAGAGCTCGGGCGGCAGATGGAAACACTCGAGGACACGCGTCAATCGCTCTCCTCGAGGCTTGCCGACCCCGCTGTCGCCGGAGCGGACAGGAAAGGCCTGGAGCAGCGTATATCGAGCCTGGACGAGCGGATCTCTCCGATCGACAAGCAGATCAGCGAGGCTGACGCGCTCGTCGCAAAGTCTGCGGCCGTTCCGGGAGCGGCTGTGGATCCGCCGCCCATTCCGCGAACTGGTCCACCGGAAGAAGTCTTCGTCCTCGGCGGACTGTTCATCGTCGTTGTCCTCCTCCCACTCTCGATCGCTTATGCGCGCCGTATCTGGCGAAGAGCCGCACAGGTAGTCACAAGCATTCCGCGTGAGCTCGTTGACCGAATCGCGCGTGTCGAACAGACGGTGGAGGCTACGGCCATCGAGATCGAGCGGATTGGCGAAGGACAACGATTCATCACCCGTGTCTTTACCGAAGGCAGCGCTGCCCATGCGCTGCCAGGATCATTCGCAAAGCCGCTGACAGTCCCCGCGCGGCCGGGCGACGTGCGGCCTTGACGTCCTGTACTCTTTGGAGACTCAACCGATGACCGCTGGGATTGACCGCGTCGCCTCGCGATATGAAAAGAGATACGCTGAGTATTTCGGCTCTTCAGGAGGAACGCCGTTCGCCATCAGGGCTCCTGACGGATCCGAGAAGATGCTTGGTCAGGGCCCGCGCCGCTTCACGATAGCGGCGACGGATTCCCGCGCGATGAGCGCACTCGCAACTCTCGATCGCCTCGTCATCGCGGAAGCATATCTGTCAGGCGATATCGAGATCGAGGGGGAAATCGAGCCGGTAGTCGCGCATCGGAATTTCTTCCGCGACAAGCACCCGATGGTCACAGCGTGGCACATGTTGTGGCCGAAGATTCATGGACAGGTACGCGCGGACGCCGAATTCATCTCGCACCATTACGACATCGACGCGGATTTCTTTCTTTCGTTTCTCGATAAGCGGCACCGGTGTTATTCGCAGGGCGTATT
>DATAIM010000232.1:0-6479 GCA_036262655.1 Gemmatimonadaceae bacterium
TTGTGCTATCTCGGGACAATGAACTCCTCGTCTGCTACGTGCAGAAGTGTAATCGGCTAAGCGCGGCGGCATTGCATTTCACCTCGACACATTGCGGGAATCAGGCGTGTGAGTTCCCTAAAAGATGTCACCCTATTTCTCTAAATTCTGTCACCCTCTGAGGGCCTCGCTGTTTCATTAACGCTTCCTTGGGATCCTGGGTCCCGGTCACGGAGGCGCGAGGAGGATGCTCAGAATGTTAGATCGGCATGCGGTACAGGAGTTGGTGCGCGCCGGAGTAACGGCGCGTGTGATTGCGAAGCAGATGGGCGTGTCGGTTCGGACCGTTCGCCGGATTCTTAGAGAAGCGGCGGTGGAAGGAAGTGTAGAAGGAAGTACGGATGATGCGGTTGCGCGCGCGGCTCGTGGTATCGGCCGGCCGCGCGTAACCGAAGAGTTGAGGGGGCGCATCGCGGCGCTGCTGAGAGAGGATTACGAGCGTCCGCCTGGAGAGATCTCGCGCCTTCTGCGGGATGAAGGCACGCCTCTGGGCTTGAGCACGGTCTACCGCGTGCTTGCGAGCGTGAAGTCGACGATTCCGGCAGCTCTCCAGGTACGATTCGAGGGCGTGGCTGGTGAGTATGCCCAGTTCGATTTCGGCGAGGTAAGCGTCCGGCTTACGGATGGGAGCCGCCGGACGGTGCACTTCGCGGCCTACCGGCTCAAGTACTCGCGCTGGGTGCACGTGGAGATCGTGCCGAATGAGAGGGTAGAGGCATTGATCCGTAGTCTTCTGGCGAGCTTCGAGGCGAGCGGCGGTGTGCCGCTGCGAGTGGTGTTTGATAATCCGAAGACTGTCGTGGTGCGTCACGAGGCGGGGCGGCCGGTGTGGAATGCGGTCCTTGCCCCGGTGGCGATCGACTACGGTTTCACGATCGAACTCTGTACTCCGCGCCAGCCGCAGCAGAAGGGAGCGGTCGAGAATCTTGTGGGCTTCGTCAAGCGGAGCTTCTTCCGGGCGAGACGCTTCACTGATCTAACCCGTGATCTTCCGGAGCAGCTATCGGAATGGCTTCGGGATGTGAACACCGTGCGGCCGAGCCGGGCGACGAAGGAGATCCCCGCGGCGAGGCTCGCGGCTGAGCAGTCGCGAATGAAACCGCTCGCCGTTATTCCCGGCGAGTACGGACTTCGCTTCGCGGTGACCGTGGGTCCGACGGCGATGGTGACTCACCAGGGTATTCGATACGCGATGCCGGCCAAGGCGTGCGGGATACCGGCCACGCTCTGGCTTTATCCGGATCGTGTGAAAATCGTCACCGCTGGAAGCAGACACGAGGCGATCCATCCTCGCTTCCCAGAACATGGTGCGATCAGTTATCTCCCCGGACAGAGAGCGGCGCAACTGGCCTCGGTCGCTGGAGAGCGAAAGCGCCTCTACTTCATGCGCGAGCGGATCCTGGAACTCGGCCCCGTGGGCGAGGGCTATCTGACGGAGCTCATTCACCAGCGGCCCTTTACCTGGAAGGGTGATGTCGAGCGGCTCTTCGCGCTCCTGGAAGAACTGGGAGACACGCATTTCCGGATGGTGCTCCAGCGTGCACTCTTTCAGCAGCTGATCGGGGCCGATCACGTCGTGCGGCTTGCGGCACGAGCCAGTACTTCCGAGACGGAGGCTGTCTCGTGACTCACACTATCACTCGTAGCACTTCTCGGAAAAAGCGGCCCACACGACGCGCTCCAACGGGGCCGCCCGCACCTGTCCACGATCTCGACGGCATGCTGCGCCGGCTCCATCTGCCGACAGTCCGCCGGCTCTATGGAGAGCTGGCCACTCGCGCCGAAGCCGAAGGGATGAGCTACCATGACTATCTCGAGACCCTGGTCGCCGAAGAGATCGCTCATCGGAGCGAAACACGGATCACGCGGGCAGTCCACAAAGCTCGCTTCCCTTTTCTTAGGACGATCGACGACTTCAACTTCACCTTTCAGACCGCGTTGAAGCTGCAGATGCTCGGCAGTTACCTGGGTCCTGAGATAGTGAGCGAGGGAAAGAGCGCGATCCTGAGCGGTCCAAGCGGCACGGGGAAAACCCATCTTGCGATCGCGATCGCGTACCGTGCAATCCAGCACGGTTATGAGGCGCGCTTCGCCGGAGCCGACATGCTGATCGGTGAGCTCTCCCGGGCCGCAACGAAAGGCAGACTCGATGCGGCTCTAGAGCCATATCTCCATCCCCATGTCCTTATCATCGACGAACTGGGATATCTCTCGCACGCCGCAGATGCAGCGAATGTGCTCTACCGCGTCATCAACGAACGCTATCTCCAGCGACGCCCGATGCTTCTCACAACCAACAAACCGCTTGCGGCGATGGGAGACGTCGTACATGATGGCGATCTGGCCGAAGCAATTCTGGACCGGCTTCTGGAGCGGGGCGTCCACTTCGCGCTACGCGGCCGCTCATACCGAACCCGTCACCTAAACGAGGAGGACAACCCAACCCGGCGCGCGAAGACGGCCTAATCGCCCTCAGCCAAGGGTGACAGAATTTAGAGAAAAAAGGTGACAGAATTTAGAGAACGGACACCACACTTTGTTGAACGCCGAAGCGGAACCTTGTGCAGACCCCGGAACGCAGAGGAGGGAGTACCCTCGCATCTCTCGCCAAGCTCGACAGAGCACTCGTTGCCGCAATAAATACCTCTATGAGTTTCACCTTTCCATCAACCCTCGCCCGCAGTTGCGCAAAATCGGACGACCGAAAGACGTGGCTTGGTGCGCTGCCGGACGTCATCGACGAGCTTGTTTCGAGATGGTCGATCACCGAGCTGGGGGCTCCCTTCGATGGCGAGGACGTCAGCTGCTCGTGGGTCGCGCCCGTAACGTTCGGAGGCGGACGCGCAGTGCTCAAGGTGGGCATGCCACATATGGAAGGGGAGGATGAAATTGCCGCACTCCGCTTTCTCGACGGTCAGCCGACTGTCCGCCTCATCGAGTCCGACGAGCAATACAACGCAATGCTGCTCGAGCGCTGCGATCCAGGCAGTTCACTTCGTTCTGTGTTTCAGCCGGATCAGGATGTTGTGATCGCCGGGCTTCTGAAGAAGTTCTGGAGAGCAGCGTCGGGGGGACCGTTCCGTTCATTGTCCACTCTCATTGCACATTGGACGAGAGAGACAAGGGAAGACGAATCACGGTGGCATCAGCGGGGTCTCGTGGCGGAGGGACTCGCCGTCCTCGACCATCTCTCGGAGAGCTCCGGTAGTGATACGCTCCTCGCCACTGATCTGCACGCCGGAAACGTCCTCAAGGCGAAACGCGAGCCGTGGCTCGTCATCGATCCCAAGCCTTTCGTCGGAGACACCGCGTTCGACGCCACCCAGCATCTGCTCAATTGCCGCTCTCGATTGAGAACCGATGCGGCCGGTACGATTCACCGCTTTGCTGACATGCTCGAGGTCGATTACAAGCGGGTGAGATTATGGACCTTCGGCCGGTTATCGGCCGAGCCGCGCGATGACTGGGACGACGAGGCTTCAGCGCTGGCAAAATTGATTGGGCGAAGCCTCTGATTCGCTTCAGACCCAACGGCCATCCAGAGCGAGTCGAATATCGGGAGAGGGGAAGGAGGATCACCAGATGCCACAGCTCCATCCGGTTCCGCGCTTCCCCGCCACGTGCGCGATTCGATACCTTTGACGCCCATGACACAACTGTTGAGGGCTCGATGAAGAGCGCGTTTATCCTATCCTCGTTCATTCTCGTGTGCGCAAGCAGCGGTGGCGCTCAGCCTGGTTCGGCCGCGCGCGATTCAGTGCCGAACCTTGCCGCACTGATCAACCGCGCGTCGAGCGAGCTCGCACCGATAGTCGACCGTTTTGCGAACGATTCATACTCGCTCGGCCGCCGTTATGATGCCGACGACTCTCCCGCGCAGAGGCAGCGGATGCGCAGCTTCTACACGGGCTGGCAGACGCGACTGCGCGACGTCGATTTCGACAAACTGAGTCAGGAAGGGAAGGTCGATTACGTCCTGCTCGCGAATTACCTGAGGCATGAGCTGTTTGTTCTCGATCGGCAGGACAGACAGCGGAGCGAGACCGCTCTGCTCGTCCCGTTCGCCGATCACCTGCTCACCTTGCAGGACAACCGCCGAAATCTCCTGAGCGTCAATCCACGCGCGGCGTCGAGCACGCTCGCTGCGGTCGCGCGCGAAGCCGACAGCCTCCGTGCATTGATGGAGTCTGGTCCGCCAAAGGCGGAAACCGGGAGGGACGTAAAAGCAAAACCGGCGGCGCCGAAAGTCTCCCGTACAGTCGCGAACCGCGCCGCTAATCGCATCGATCGCATTCACCGGGTGGTCAGTGCATGGTACAGGTATTACGACGGGTACGACCCGGCGTTCACATGGTGGGCGAAAGATCCGTACAAGAAGCTCGACGATGCGCTGACTCGGTACTCCCGCACTATCCGTGAGCGCGTGGTCGGCTACAAGGCTAAGGAAGGGCAGGCACCATCCGCGAATGACGGGCCCATCATCGGAGATCCGATAGGTGCCGAAGGGCTGAAGGGCGATCTCGAGTACGAGATGATCCCGTATACTCCGCAGGAGCTCATCGCGATCGCTGAGCGGGAATACGCATTCAGCCTGAGCGAGATAAAGAAGGCGTCGCGCGAGATGGGATTCGGCGACAACTGGAAAGCGGCGATGGAAAAGGTGAAGAACACCTATGTCGAGCCGGGAAAGCAGCCCGACCTGATTCGCGATCTCGCCCGTCAGGCGGAGGCATTCTTCGAGCAACATGACTGGGTGACAATTCCGCAGCTTGCAAAGGAAGACTGGGGGATGGAGATGCTGAGCCCCGAGCGGCAGCGCGTCGCACCATTCTTCCTTGGCGGCGAGTCGATTCTGGTCGCCTATCCGACAGCGGATATGACCGAAGAGGAAAAGCTGATGAGCCTGCGCGGTAACAATCCGCACTTCGCGCACGCTACAGTGTTTCACGAGCTGAATCCGGGACATCATCTGCAGGGGTTCATGAGCTCGCGGTACAACACGCATCGCCAGCTCTTCGGCACCCCGTTCTGGCACGAGGGCCAGTCACTCTACTGGGAGATGTTTCTCTACGATCACGGGTTCCACGCGTCGCCGGAGGATCGGATTGGTGCGCTGTTCTGGCGAATGCACAGGAGCGCGCGGATCATCTTCTCGATGAATTTCCATCTCGGGAAGATGACGCCCGACCAGGCGGTCCAGTTCCTCGTGGATACGGTCAACTTCGAGCGAGCGAATGCCGAGGGAGAAGTTCGCCGGTCATTCAGCGGAGATTACTCACCGCTGTACCAGATCGCCTACATGATCGGTGGGCTCGAGCTTCGCGCGCTGCACAAGGAGCTCGTCGATTCAGGAAAGATGACCGACCGCGCGTTTCACGATGCGGTGCTTCAGGGGGGGCCGATGCCAATTGCGATGGTGCGCGCGCGACTCGCCAACAAGCCCCTTACGCGCCAGGGGCCCGCAGCATGGCGGTTCGCTGACGAGCTGCCTGCGCCGGTACCGTATCCGGCGACTCGGAAGTAGAAAGACTTTTTTGGCACAAGCTGAAGATCAACTCGGATGATCAGTTGATCTTCAGCTTCCTGCCTGTCGCTGGATGCGATTGTCTATCTACCGATCCACCATGTGCCTTTCACAACGAACACGTTCTCCGGTCTCGTATTCCACAACTCCCCGAAATCGCTCCCGAAATCGAAATCGCCTGATGGAACAGAGCCGAACCGGCTCTGCTGCCACACGAAGAACAGCGCCGACCCCGGGCGGTACTCCCATCTCACGACAGCGTTGCCGCGCAGGGATCTCCGATTGAAATCGCGATTTGAGAAAGTGAACGCCGGCGCAGCGCCGGTTCCGTCCGGATCGACGCTGTATCTCCCCGAATTGGGATCCTGCGTGATCGTGCCGGCGTCCCTGCCGTAGACGCCGAAGTCGAACGCACGCGGCCGCGCAAATTCCTTGTAATCGTAAAAATCAGCCGCGGCCAGAAGCGGTTGGGCGAAGAGCTGCAGCGAAAGCTTTGGCGTGAACGTCCAGTCCACTCGCGTGACGAGCACGACCTGATCCTGATTGAGCGTGGAGAAGACGTACCGCGCCCCGTACGTGTCGACTGCGAGCGGATCGGTTGCACGGGTTACAAATTGCGCCATCGCGTGCGTATGACTGTAAGTCGGCTGCAGCGAGACCCGAAGCGCAGTAGATGGACGGAACGTAACACTCGGCTGAACCGTAACTCCGCGACCGCCCGCGACATTGAATGAGTACGAGGTGAAGAGCCCGTACTGGTACGCTTTGCGGCGGTCGGAATTCACTCGCGCCTGGACTCCACCTCCAGTCGTGAGCCTGGCAATCGGCCCGCCACGTGTGAGCCCGGGATCGTAAACAGGCGGACGCCAGTCGAAGCGGACGAAGTAATTCCAGAAATTCTTGAGCTCGAACTCGG
>DATAIM010000233.1:0-1846 GCA_036262655.1 Gemmatimonadaceae bacterium
GATCGTCTGCGGCGTGTCCATCGTGTCGAAGCCGGCTGATCTCCAGGAGGCTTCGTCGCATTCGACGATGAACGTCGAGGTGCGATCGTCGAAGCGGTAGCAGTGCGCTTGAAACACGCCGTGCTCGTTCTCGACGAAGTAGAAGGTGAACGCATCGAACGGGAACGTCGTGCCGAGCCAGACGAATCGAGCCGTGTGTGCGTCGAGCTCGGGCTCGAACTGCTGCGCGTATTTTCTGCGGATGCCGCTGTTGATCCCGTCGGCGGCGATTATCAGCTCAGCACCGCTGAGTCCCATTGTCGCGAGATCAGCGTCATCCTGGATATCGGTGCAAAAGCGCAGATCCACGCCGAGCCCGGCTGCGCGCTGCTCGAGGATGTCGAGGAGCTTCTTGCGTCCGATGCCGCTGAAGCCGTGGCCACCCGATGTGATCCGGCGCCCGTGGACGAACACGTCGATGTCGTCCCAATGCGCGAAATTGTCGGTGATTGCGCTGAACGTTGGCTCGTCGGCGGCGCGGAAGTTCTCGAGCGTCTGATCGGAGAAGACCACGCCCCAGCCGAAAGTGTCGTCGGCGCGATTGCGCTCGAGAACGGTGATCTGGTGCGCGGCATCGGCCTGCTTCAGCAGGAGTGCTGTATATAGTCCCGCCGGTCCACCACCGATGATGACGACTTTCAAACCCGCGCGCTCTCCTGCCGGTCAGCCGATACTATATGCTTAAAACAACGGCAGCGGAAGAGGAGGGGCGGAAGGGGGCCAATTGATGAACGTACCAAACCCATCCAGTGGCGGGTGGCGGGTGGAATGCTAGTGTCCTGTCCGGAGACTCGTTTTCCTTTTTTCCTGGTCGCGTCAGGCAACGCGGAGCGGCTTGATGCGAGCGACGTCGGCTTTGATTGCCCGGTTCGCTTCCCAGAGATCTACGGCTCGCTGCGCATTCATCCAGAACTCCGGTGAGTTACCAAACAGACGCGACAGGCGGAGCGCCATTTCCGGGCTGATTGCCCGACGCCCACGGAGAAGTTCGTTCACCGACTGCCGCGACACGCCTGCCGCTTTTGCAAGACCGGCCACGCTCAATCCGTAGTCCGGGAGGAAGTCCTCGCGTAGCATCTCGCCCGGGTGCGTTGGCCGGCGGGCCATTTCACGGGTATTTGGGATAGACATTGTTGTACTCCTTCCTAGTGATAATCGCAGACTTCGACGTCGAACGCGTCGCCATCGACGAAGCGAAAACAGATCCGCCATTGGTCATTGATCGAGATGGTGTGCTGGCCTTTCCGATCATCCTTTAGCGCATGGAGTCGGTTTCCCGGCGGCACCCGGAGATCGTCAAGCTTAGTCGCGAGGTCGACGTACTCCAGCTTGCGGACGGCACGAGCCGTAATATCGGCCGGGAACCGTTTCGCCTTTCCATTGAGGAACAGGTCGCGTGTGCGGCGGTCAGCAAATGTCTTGATCACAGTCGAATGTATCGTGTCACGTGACACATGTCAACTGTGGGCGACGCAGGTGATGTCTGGTGTTCCTGTCTTTGGGCGGACAAAGCCAAAACGGATCACTGAAATTAATCGGATCTCCGTCAGCAAATCCGAACACGTTCATTCCGCCAGCCATCCCGATCGGATCAGCCTGAGTGAACTGCCCGCTCTTTGGATCGAAGTACCGGTTCCTCCTGTAGAGCATACCAGTCGTGCCCTGACCATTGGCCACGAACGTCCCCATCCACTTCTTTGGATTATTGCTCGGCACTGCATCAGGACTCGGAGCGAAATAGGTCTCCGCCTGAGTCCTTGCCGGCCAGTCGATCTCGGTCGTCGTAAGCCCTAAGGAGATGTCACCA
>DATAIM010000234.1:0-1774 GCA_036262655.1 Gemmatimonadaceae bacterium
CCTTCATCGGGCCATGCGCCGCGCCGTTGATCATCAGCGAGCACGACCCGCAGATGCCCTCCCGGCAATCGTGGTCGAATGCGATCGGCTCACTGCCCGCTTCGGTGAGCCGCTCGTTCACGACGTCCAGCATTTCGAGAAACGACATATCGGGGCTGATGCCCGGCGCATCGTAATCGACCATTCGTCCCTGGGCGGAAGGGCCGGCCTGCCGCCAGACCCTCAAGCGGACGTTCATCACTTGTAGCTCCGCTGCGACAGCTTCACGTTCTCGAACACCAGGGGCTCCTTGTTCAGCCGCGGCGTGCCCGGATCGCCCCCGTATTCCCAGGCAGCGACGTAGGTGAAATGCTCGTCGTCCCGCAGCGCCTCACCATCGGGCGTCTGGCTCTCTTCCCGAAAGTGTCCGCCACACGATTCGGTCCTGTGCAGGGCATCGATGCACATGAGCTCAGCAAGCTCGAAGAAATCCGCCACACGGCCCGCTTTTTCGAGTGCCTGGTTCAGCTGCCGGTCACTGCCAGGGACGTTCAGATTGCTCCAGAATTCAGCCCGAAGCTCGGGTATCATGTGGAGCGCCTTTTTCAGCCCTGCATCGTTGCGCGCCATCCCACAGTAGTCCCACATGATCTTGCCGAGCTCGCGGTGAAACGAATCGACTGTCCGCTTGCCATTGATTGCGAGCAAACGAGCTGTGCGGTCGGCAACCTCTGCAATGGCGCTGCCGAACGCGGGGTGACCTTGATCCACCTGCTGGGGACGCGCGGTTGCGAGATAATCCCCGATGGTATTCGGCAGGACGAAATAGCCGTCAGCCAGTCCCTGCATGAGGGCGCTGGCACCGAGTCGATTCGCCCCATGATCCGAGAAGTTCGCTTCTCCAATAACGTGCAGCCCTTCGACGGTGCTCATGAGGTTGTAGTCGACCCACAGGCCACCCATCGTGTAGTGCACCGCGGGGTAGATACGCATCGGAACCTTGTAGGGATCCTGGTCCGTGATCCGCTGGTACATCTCGAAAAGGTTGCCGTAGCGCTCCCTGATCACGGAATCGCCGAGACGCTTGATCGCGTCCGAGAAGTCGAGGTAAACACCGAGCCCGCTTTCACCAACGCCCCGCCCTTCGTCGCACACCTCTTTCGCCCCGCGTGATGCAATATCGCGCGGAGCGAGGTTGCCAAAGCTCGGATATTTCCGCTCGAGATAGTAGTCGCGCTCGGCCTCGGGTATTTCGTGAGGCGGGCGCTTGTCTCCCTGCTGTCTGGGAACCCACACGCGACCGTCATTGCGCAGCGACTCGCTCATCAACGTGAGCTTCGACTGGTATTCACCACTCACCGGAATACAGGTCGGATGAATCTGCGTGAAGCAAGGGTTGGCGAACGCTGCACCGCGCTTGTGCGCTCGCCATATGGCTGTTGCGTTCGAGCCCTTCGCGTTGGTGGAGAGATAGAAGACGTTTCCGTAACCGCCCGTTCCGAGCACTACGGCATCGGCAGCGTGAGCCTCGATCTCACCGCTGACGAGATCGCGCGTGATAATCCCTCTCGCCCTTCCGTCGATAATCACGACGTCCAGCATCTCGGTGCGAGGGAACATCTTCACAGTGCCAAGCGCGATCTGCCTCTCAAGCGCCTGGTATGCACCGAGGAGGAGCTGCTGGCCGGTTTGCCCCCGCGCGTAGAAAGTCCGCGAGACCTGCGCGCCGCCGAATGACCGGTTCGCGAGAAGGCCTCCGTACTCCCTGGCGAAAGGCACTCCCTGTGCGACGCAC
>DATAIM010000235.1:0-23077 GCA_036262655.1 Gemmatimonadaceae bacterium
CGTACGACCGCTTCGACCCAATCAGAAGCTGGCAAGTGTCATTCTTCACGCGCCCCGACAGTGTCGCTCCGGGAGCAGTCGTCGCAACTCAAACGACGCCGCGGCTCGATTATATGTGGTACAGACCGACGGTTCCGAATGTGCCGCAGGCGAATTTCCGGATTGAGGCATCATCCACGGTGAGCCTTCCGCCGGGCAAGTACCTCCTGCGGACGATCAGTGATGACGCTGTGCGTGTCTGGATCGATGACAAGCTCGCGATCGACAACTGGAAGCCGCACGAATCCGAGATCAACGTTGCGCCGATCAGCCCAGGTGCTCATCGACTGCGGGTGGAGTATTACCAGCTGACGGGGTGGGTAGAGCTGCGCGCGGAGATTTTGCGCAAGCCAGATCTCTGATCAGCGGGCCTGCCTCAACGGCGACGGTTTGTAACGCTCCGACGCGATATCTATCTTCCGGTGACAGGCTGCACACCAAGTGCGCGATAGACCTTCGCCGACTCGTGCATGATTCCGTCCTTCATCGTCAGCTCGACACGCCGGATGTCGCGAATGTTCCTCACCGGATCGCCGTCTACGACGATCAGGTCCGCGAGCTTTCCAGGCTTGATCGACCCGAGTCTATCATCCATATGGACGACGCGCGCTGCGCCAATAGTGGCGATCCTCAGGACTTCGGCGTTCGGTATTCCGGCTTTGCTGTAAAGCTCGAGCTCGCGATGTAGCGCGAAACCCGCCGGCGCGTCGGTGCCGGCCACGATCGGGATGCCGGCATCGTACAGCATCTTCACCATCTTCAGCATCGCGGGGAACGCAGACCGGTAGATCGAATCCTTTCCTTCCGGCACAGGGAGCCCGCCCGCAAGCAACCCCCGCCGAACCACCGGTGGAAGCCGGTCTGCAATGATCGAATCTCCCGCCATTATGGATCCGCGACGCGCGGTAAACAGTCCTTCGAAGACGTTCAGGGTGGGATCTACGACGACCCCGCGATTCTTCAGGAGAGAAAGGAACGATGCCACTCTCGGGGAGCGAAGGTCGAGCGCACCGGCGCGCTCGGCGACTGCGGTAAAGCGAAGCGGAGTGCGCGTGTCTTTTATCGAATCGCCCCAGAAATTGAGGAAGAGGAAATTCGCGTGCTGGAGCTCGTCGATACCGAGCTTCACAACCTGTTCGGCGGTCATGAACGCTGGAACGTGGCCGCTTACGCGCAAGTGTCGCTTGTGCGCCTGGTCGATGATCGCCGGTACCAGCTCGGGCTTGATCGAGCTGTAAATCTTGATCTGCACGTACCCCAGGTCTGCATAGTGGTTGACTGCGTCGCGTGCCTGCTTCTCGTTGTCGACGAGCACCTTTGTCGGGCCAGCGAATGGTCCGGGACCATCCATGAAACCCGCCATTACTATGCGCGGTCCAATGAGCGAGCCTTCGTCGAAGCGCTTCCGTCGCTGCATCAGCTCTTCCGTATCGTTCGCCATATCGCGAACTGTCGTGACCCCGCCGGCGATGTGGTGCATCCCATCCGTATCGTCGGTGTGCACATGCATGTCCCACAAACCGGGCATCAGCGTCTTACCAGCTATGTCGATCACCTCCGCGTTCGCCGGTATCGCTACGCTCGTCGAGGATCCAACGGCGCTGATGCGGTTGCCGCTGACGACGACTGTCATGTGGTCGCGCATCGTTCCCGAATCCGCGTCGAACAATCGAGCGTTGCGGAACACTACTGCTCCGACGGGCTTCCTCCTCAGCTCCCGTGCGAGGCGGACAGACCTCGCCTCCGCGGCTGAGTCCTGTGCTTTGACAAGCTGAGGGATAAATGATTCCCACCCTTTTCGAATCGTCATTGTCCACGTGCCGCCAACCGCGAACAGCTCACCGCTCATGTCCATCCAGACCGGTTGAGGGGTGTAGCCGATGCCGGAGATGAGATACTGCGTAACCCGCATCGTTCGTCCGGAATTCGAAACCACCCGCTCGCCCGCATGTTCGAGGGTTGCGTCACCCGCCGGGAGCAACGTCGCACGATGGGAAGGAGCCTTGAGCATCGCGTTGATGAGCAGCGCGTACTCGCCCGGTGCTCCGTCGAAGCTGAGATAAAACGCGCGTCGGTCGGGCACGGACCCGCTCTCAGCCGATCCGTGCCATGCAGCCGCACCGTTCTCAACCCTGAAGTGCTCGTCGACCGGGTTCTTGAAGTAGTCGTGTCCCCGAAGAATCGTCGAGACGGGAACTCCCGCTGCATCGAGCTTCACATCCTCGGTGACTTGCGGTCCACGTCCGCGGTCGTTGTACTCGAGGAAGAAGTGAGTGCCATCCTTGTCGCGCCACGTCTTTTGAACGCCCGCCATGGTCTTTCCAGAAAACACGACCGAATAGAGGATCGTATCGCCACCGGCCTCTGCACGATTCTGGGCTCTGGCCGGGGAAATAGTGGCGGCGAGGCAGACAGCCAGCGCGATGAAAGTGAGTCGTCGTCTCATCGGATCACCTATCGATTGTAATTATGTAGGCCTGGATTTTTCCGGCGATCGTACCGCCGCCGAATCTTCTCTCGATCGCTCCCGGCTGCAACATCGGTTGCGTCTCCAGGTGATGCCGATTGCCGCAGATGGACACACTGCTGCGAGACGATCTGCCAGACCCGCTGCATACGGCTCGAAGATCAGAGGAACCAGGTATGCGTCGTACAGCGTCGGGATCGACCCTTGAAAAAGCGTGTCCTGCTCCGGCGCGCTCACTGATAGATGTCAGTGCTGAGATAGCGCAAACCGGAATCCACGATCAGAGTCGCCACCGTTGCTTCAGGGCCGAGCTCGCGCGCTACATGGATCGCAGCCACGACATTCGCGCCGGACGATGCACCAGCGAAGATCCCTTCTTCCCGAGCGAGCCGGCGCGCCATCGCCTTCGCCTCGTCTGTTGAAACGGTGAGAATGTCGTGCACCATTGCCGCCTGCCACAGAGGGGGAATGAACCCTATGCCGATGCCCTCGATTTTGTGAGAGCCTGACGGGTGTCCGGAAAGTACCGCGGATTCTGCGGGCTCGACCGCAACGATTCGTATGCGGTCGTTGTGCGACCATAGCGACCTCGTCACACCGTGGATCGAATGGGCCGTGCCAACCGAGTGCACGAATGCCTGCACATTGCCGGATGTCTGGTTCCAGATCTCGTGGCCGAGCGCGAGGTATCCGCCGATTGCATCGTGGTTGTTGAGCTGGTCGCAGTACCAGTGGCCGGGTCTTCGGCTGATCTCGTCCGCTGCGCGGATCAATGCCTTGATCAGCGCTTCGGTAATTCTCCCTCGATCGCTCGGCACGTCGGTAACACGAGCTCCAAACGCCTGCATCGTGCGCCGCTTCTCCTCGCTGAATGCATCGGAGAAGACTATTTCGAGATCATAGCCCTTCGCGGCGCACACGAACGCGAGCGAGATACCCGTGGTGCCGGACGTGTACTCGACGACTGTTCCACCAGAGCGGAGCTCGCCCCGTGCTTCCGCATTTTCGATGGCTGCCCTTGCCATGCGGTCCTTCATGCTCCCGGTTGGATTTGCCCACTCCAGCTTGGCGACGACACGCGCGCAGTCAGGCGGAACGACTTTCCGCAGCTCGACGAGCGGCGTGTCGCCGATTCCTCCAAGGACGTTTTCAATCGAGCGTGTTCCGCCGTTCATTGCTTCAGGATGCGCGGACCAGCTTCTGAAACCGCGGGTTGGCGCGGAGAGGAGCGAAGAAGGTCCCTCTCCGGAGAGAGTTTCGCACTGACCGTATTGATCGCCCTCACGGCGGCATCGCGATTTTCGCGAACAGCTTCAGCGAGTGCGAGCATTGCGTAAGATCTGCCATCCTCTGACGGGTCCTTCAGATCGGAGCCCGACACGGACACCGCTGAGCGCTTTCTCCGCTGCGATGATTACCGGGTCTCGACCGAGGCGCAGATCCTCCCGCGTGATGCGAACCGTTAGGTCGGGAGTAATACCGTCCCCTTCGAGCTCGCGTCCCGCAGGTGTTACATACGCCCGGTAGCTCCACCTGAGTGCCGACCCACCCCTGATCGGTTTTACACGCTGGTTGAGCGTGCATCCACACGTCTTGTTCCCGATGATGACAGCTCGCCCGATCTCCTGCATGAACGCCGAGAAACTTTCCGACGCGCTCGCTGAAGTTTCATCGACGAGAATTACCACCGGCTTGTGAAAGATCTTTCCGAGCGTGCGGGTGGAATACCGGTCGATACCGCCCTCCCTCGTCCGCATGCCTCCGTAGCAGGTACCGGGAGGAACGAAGTTGCTCGCTATGTGGAGAAGGGACTCCGTGGTGCCGCCACCGTTGCCGCGGAGATCGATGATGAGCGCTGCGACGTCAGCCATGTTCCACAGCTCCGACCTGAACTGCTCCGCGATCGGCAGGTTCCATTCGTGAAAGCTGATGTAGCCGTATCCCGATCGAAGCCGGCGGGCGGCCACGTTCGCCGCAGTGCTAAGCCTCCGGTGCCGAACTGTGAATTGAATGCGTCTGCCGCTGAAGTCATCGATACCGAAATTTCGCGTGGGGCCGAGGAAGCCTCCGTAGAGCAAAGCAGCGTGCATCACCCCACGCATTGCGCGGTCGGAGGAGGATCCTGCAAAGTGCGTCCGGCTCTCGTCGAACAGCTGCGGGACTGGCTTGTCGTTCACCGCCCTCAGTACCATTCCGGGCCACACGCCGGAGTGGAATGCGTCGGAAGCGGAATCCACAGTCGCGACGAGGGTGAGGCTGTCGATATGAGCGAGCGTGATCCCGACGCTGCCGATGCCCACTCGCTCGGCGGTGGCTTCAGATCGAGGAGGGACAAACACCGTGTGTGCGTCACGAAGCTGGCTCACCATCTCCTCGAACAACGAATAGAACTCCACCTCGCTTCTGGCGTGCTCCGCGCGGGGCCGATAACGCTTTCGGACGGACTCCCAGTTCACCCCGTTGAAGGACGGGTCATAATAGTGGTCACGGATCGTCGTCCAGACCGTATCGAAAATTGCGAGGCGCTCGGCCTGCGGCGGTGCGGCCCGGTTGCTCCTCGGTTGCGCGTCGTGAGATGAATCACGCGATGTATCCCGTTCCGATGTGGCGCACGCGAGAACCCCTGTCGCGATCAGGAGGGCGCTCAGTCGTCCAGTTTTCCCCATCAACTGAATGTCAGCGCAATTCCTGCCAGCATCAGGAGTCCTCCGGCAACACGACCGAGTCTCTCACCTTTCGGGGCTAGCTTTTCCAGCAGGATAAAAGCGGCGATCGTTGCCACCCACAGCAGATTCATCACGCCGGTTACGAACAGGAGCGTCATCAGCGCTGCGCAGCAGCCCACGCAGTAGACGCCATGCTTCACCCCCATCACGAGAGTTCCCCATCGCCCATCGCGCCATTGCGTCATCAGGAAGCTCAAAGGCGCCCTTTCTTTTTTCCCCATCTGGGCGTTCGCGTTATCGGGAGTATAGCCCTTCCGGTGCCGTTCACCAGCACCTTACCCCAAATACGTGTCGGAGAAACTTCCCGACTGCACTCGCCGTACCAGCCCGGAGCTCGGTGTTCGACCATGTGAGGGTTTTCGGCTGCGATCGTGATGTCTTCGCTCGTAAACAGCGGGTTTCACGCGCTCACTATCCGGCGCCTCAACGGTGCACGTACCGTAGTCTCTCCAGCCGCATTGGACTGCCGAGACGTCTCGGTCTGCTTTTTCTGGCCTCACCAATGGCATCCGTTATGCGCGTGGCCCGACATCACCTTCGGTTACAAGGAGGACCCATCATGCCGTTTTACCTGACGCGGTTCAGCTATACCCCCGCGACGTGGGCGAAGCTCATCAAGAATCCCGAGGACCGGCGAGCAGCCGCGAAGCAGTACATCGAATCTGTCGGCGGAAAGCTGCACGGCTTCTGGTATGCGTTTGGTGAGCACGACGGTTACAACTTGTGGGAGGCGCCGGATAACGTCTCGATAGCAGCCACCGTGCTGGCAATCGGCGCTGGGGGAGCGCTCAGCTCGGTGCAGACGACAGTGCTGATGACGGTCGAGGATACGATGGCAGCTCTCACCAAGGCGTCGTCGATCACCTACCGCGCACCGGGAGAAAAAGGTTAAAGGCCCAATAGATTACGCGCGCGAAGCGGTCAACTTTGATCTTTAAGCTCCAAAAAACGCCGCAGTAAAACGGCGGCGCCGAGCGCCACGAAAAAAGCGGGAACAGCAGTTATCGCGGGCCATGCGACAAGAGAGATGATCCAGACGGGCCGGATGGTCGATGAAGTCGAAAGCGAATGTATGGTTCCTGCGACTGCAAGACCGAACGCGCCCATTGCAACTCCTGTGGCGACGTGGAGTGCGCAGGAACGAGCCGAGCTGCGCACTCGCCTGATCTCGTAAAAGATCTGCCCTGCAAATATGGCCAGACTGACAATCCACGCAGCCATCCGCCAGGCGCGCACGTTGGCGGCAGGGGCAGGGAAGAGTCGGCCGATCACCACATACGCAACGCCGGCCAGCATTGCGACGGCGAGCCATCGTTGGTGATGACGACCAGAAGCGCGATGTTTTTGCAGGAGTCGCTTGCCAATTCAACGGAAAAAAGATGTTGGAGTCGCCCGTGAGGCCCGTCAAGCTGGAATTACTACGCCCGACGCGGTGGCGGACTCGACGGCGGGCGAAACTGCCATAGGCCGCGCCCTAGCTGTCGATCATCAGGAACGCCAATATCTGTCCGTGAATCAGCTGCAACAGCGATTGGAATCAGGTCTCACCGGCCGCTATTCGGTAGCGCGACCGCTCGGCGAAGGCGGGATGGCCATCGTGTTTCTCGCGCGAGACCTGCGACATGAACGAACTGTCGCAGTAAAAGTGCTGCGTCCCGAAGTCTCCGAGGAGATTGGTGCGGAGCGCTTTCTCCGGGAGATCAAGATGGCGGCGAGCCTCACCCACCCGCACATACTTCCGGTGTTCGACTCCGGCGACGCGAACGGTCTCCTCTTCTACGTCATGCCGAGCATGGAAGGGCATTCACTGCGCCATCGCCTGGACGCGGAGGGTCAGCTTCCGCTCGAGGATGCGCTTCGAATCACCTCGGAAGTCGCATCAGCGCTCGACTATTCGCACCGCCACCAGGTCGTGCACCGCGACATCAAGCCCGAGAACATCCTGCTGCACGAAGGCGCGGCGCTCGTCGCCGATTTCGGAATCGGGAAAGCGTTGAGCAGCGGGAAATCCCTGACGCACAGTGGAATCGCCGTCGGCACTCCGACTTACATGAGTCCCGAGCAGGCAAGTGGCGAGTCCGCCATCGACGGCCGCAGCGACCTCTATAGCCTCGGCTGTGTGCTTTATGAGATGCTGAGCGGCGAGCCGCCGTTCACCGGACCGAACGCGCAGTCGATCATTGCGAAGCGTTTCATGTCGCCGGTCCCGAGCGTAAAAATCACGCGCGACGTGCCGGATGCGGTGGAAGCCACCTTGAGCCGAGCGCTGGCTCGCTCACCGGCCGATCGGTACCGCAGCGGGGCAGAGCTTGCGGACGCGCTCCGTATGATTCTGCGCACCGGCGAGAGTAAGTCGGTCGCGAGCCCCCTCGAAACCAGGATCGCCGCGGGCCCCAAGGCGATTGCGGTACTTCCACTTGCCAACATGAGTGCGGATCCGGAGAACGAGTACTTCAGCGACGGGATGACCGAGGAGATCATCAATGCGCTCGCAAAGGTTCCGGGCGTCCACGTCGCATCGCGCTCGTCATCGTTCGCCTTCAAGGGCAACAAGACCGTAGACGTCCGGCAGGTTGGGGAACGGCTTGGCGTGACATCGGTGCTCGAGGGCAGCGTTCGCAAGATCGGCAACCGGATCCGCATCGCGGCGCAGCTCGTGAACGTCGAGAATGGATATCAGCTGTGGTCGGAGACGTACGACCGGCAGCTCGAGGACGTTTTCGCGGTGCAGGACGAGATCTCCAGATCGATCGTCGAGGCGCTCAAGGTTCGGCTCGGCGGCACGAGCGCGCAGGTTGTGGCGCCGACGAAGAACCTCGAGGCGTACACGACCTATCTGAAGGGGCGTTACCACTTCAATAAATTCAGCGAGCAGAGCCTTCGAAAAGCGCTCGACCTGTTCCAACACGCGTTGCTCCAGGATCCGGGATTCGCGCGTGCGTATGCGGGGATCGCTGACGTGTGGTGTGATCTCGCGGATGACTGGGTTGCCCCCGATGATGCGTATCCGCGGGCGAAAGCAGCGGCAGAGCGAGCGTTGCAGCGCGACCCCGAGCTCGCGGATGCGATGATCTCGATTGGAAAGGTTCTATGCTGGCATGAGTGGGCGTTCGGAGAAGGGGTGTGGCAGCTCGAGCGCGCGATCGCTGTGAGTCCCAACAATTCCGAAGCGCAATGGGTGCTGGGGACAGCGCTCCCATTGGTGGGACGCCTGAGCGATGGAATCGTCGCGGTTCGCCGCGCGGTCGCTCTCGATCCGCTGCGAGTTGAATATGCGGGATGGCTCACCCGCTTTCTCCTTTATGACAAGGACTACGAGGCCGCCATCGCGCAAGGACAGGAGCTGCTCGAGGTCGACGAGGAATACGGCCGCGGCTTCGTCTGGATGGGATCCGCGTACCTGGCGCTCGGGAACGCCGAGCTCGCTCTCGAGTGGTTCCAGCGTGGGCAGGCGCTCGATCGTGCGGTTCGATCGTACGATGCGTTGATCGTTCGAGCGCTCGCGGCACTCGACCGAGCTGAAGAAGCCGAGGAAATCATGGCCAGGCTGGAAGCGGAATCACGTCAGCAGTACGTCCGCTCCGAATACCTCGCCATGGGCCACGCGGCACTGGGGAACTTCGATCGTGCATTCGAATCTCTGGAGCGAGCGTACCAGGCTCGCTCCGCGGGGCTTATCTACCTTCATCTCGACCCCGGATACGAGCCATTGCGGTTGGATCCGCGGTACGCGGAGCTGGTGGCTCGCGTCGGAGTTCGCTAGCGCCACATCCTGATGAAGGCGCCACCGGGCACTAGCTTTAAATGGATGTCGGGCAAGCAGCCAACGATTGCGATTCTCACCGGCGGTGGAGATGTCCCGGGCCTCAATCCCGCGATCACGGCGATCACCATCCGCGCGCTTCGCGAAGGTTACCGCGTTGTAGGAGTTCGGCGCGGATGGGCGGGACTCGTCGACTACAATCCCGAGGATGGCGCCGACAACTCGGAGAGCGTGCAGGAGCTCTCCGAAGCGATCGTAAATCGGGTCGGCCGGACTGGAGGGACGTTCCTTCATACTTCGCGGACGCGGCCGATCGTTGCGTGATTCCCGAGTATCCGGCCGATCTCGAGTAGCTGACGGAGCTGAGGACCTACGATCATCGGAGAAACCCGAGCAAGTATTCGGTGGTGCTGGTTTCCGAAGGGGGTCGGCTCAAGACACACGAGGGCAGGAGCTTCGAGAGCGACGAGACCGACATGTTCGGACACCGGAAGCTCGGCGGAATCGGTGACAAGGTTGCTGCAGCTCTCAAGGAGTACTCACCCAGGTACAACAACGGCCGCCGCATCGACGTCGTCAGCCAGCGCCTTGGCTATCTCGTCCGGTCGGGCGACCCTGATGCGCTGGACTCGATCGTGCCGATGGCTTTCGGGAATCTCGCGCTCGATCTGATCCTCAAGAAACAATTCGGCAGGCTCGTGAGCGTTCACCGGGGATTCTACGACAGTGTTCCTATCACGAGCGTGACATCGGAGAAGAAAGTCGTCGACGTCACGAAGTACTACAATACGGATCGCCTGCGGCCGATCTATGATTTCGATGGAGCGCCGCTGTTCATCATGACGAGTGATTGATTATCGGGACGCCGGCGTGTCCAGCCGAGTCTGTTCGATCGGTACAGTGTCGCCTTGTCCCGCCCGGAGCTTGCCGGTAAACCGCTGTGCCTCACCAATGCGTTCCACCTCGAGCGCGATTGCATCCACCGACTGCTGCAGGTAGTCGAGACGCTCGTCGCCTGGCTGCTGCTGCGGCAAGGCCTGTCGTCGTTCGAGAGCCGAGAGCTTCCACATCACGTACCCTCCGAGTCCGACGAACATCAGCGCGGCATGGAGCGAGGCATGCAGCGGCTCGCCCATCCCGGCGGCAATCACCATTCCGCCGACGTTGACAACGGTGTACAGCGCTGCGCCTGCGCGCCAGAATATTTTGCTCCGGCTCATGAGTGGCTCCTCCCTGGTAAAGACACTCTACGCGGGTCACGGATGAAAGTTTCCGCAAGCCAGCTCGACCAGCACGAAGTCGAGCTTCTTCGTGAAGAAGTCGATTGCTTCATCGTAATCGCGAACGACCAGCGCCATGTGAACGATCGATTGCTTCGTGGCTTGCTCCTTTATGTGGGGGATGGCAGTCGAAGCTAGATCTCGCGTCTGAAGATCTTCGCGAGCTTCTCGAAGTCGATGTTGCCGCCAGAGACGACGCACACGATTTTCCCGCTCTCAGAGCCGTCACGCGCGGCTTTCCCGGTGAGCGCAGCCGCGACCGGCGTCGCGCCTGCCCCCTCCGCGATCACCCGATTCCGCTCGGCAAGCGTCCGTACCGCCTCGGCGACTTCGGCGACTGACACGACTATCGAGCCATCGAGAAGGCTTCGCGCCAGCGGCCACATTTCCGCGAGGACGCTCGTCGATCCGATTCCATCCACGAAGCTCGGCGTGTAGTCGATCCTTGTACTTGTGCCTGCCTTCCACGCGGCGTCGAGCGCGGCCGAGGTCTCGACTTCGCAGGCGAAGATCCGTGTGTCCGGCTTGAGTGCGCGCAGCGCTGTCGCAATTCCACAGCTCAGCCCACCGCCACCGTAAGGCACGAGTACCGTATCGACGTCCGGCAGGTCCTCGAGAATCTCCAGGCCTATCGTGCCATTTCCAGCAATCACCGCTGGGTCGCTGACAGGGTGAACGAACAGCCCATCGAGGCCGGGATATTCGCGGGTGACGATTACCTGCCACCATTCATCGAACGGAACCTTGATGAACTTGGCGCCCAGGCGAGTGATCGCGGCCAGCTTCGTTTCCGGCGCATGATCGGGAACCACAACGGTGCAGGGAATTCCAAGTCGGCGCGCGTGCCAGGCGACACCCTGTGCCATGTTGCCGGCGCTTGCCGTGAATACTCCCTTCGCCAGCTGATCCGGTGTGGCGAGCGCGATTGCGTTCCCCGCGCCACGCAGTTTGAACGATCCAATCGGCTGGAGATTGTCGAGCTTGAGAAATATGCGTGCCCCATCGACGTTGAGCGGCAGCAGCGGCGTACGAATGACGGAGTCAGCGATTCGGTCGCGGGCCGCACGAATGTCTTCGAGTGAAACCGGGTTAATCGTGGTCGGTTCAGTCTTCAACGCGTTCGCCTCCGAGCTCGATGGATACGCCGGCACCCGTCTTCATGGCCTTCCGATAAACGTAGTTCGCCGCCGCCAGGTCTTCGACTGCAAGGCCGAGTGATTCGAAGAGCGTGATGTCGTCCGGTCTGCGGCGACCGCCAATCGACCCCAGCAAAAGATCCCCGATGTCCCCGAGGATGTGGTCGTCACCGATTCCTCCCTCGTTCTTTGCGAGCAGAAAATCGCCGGCTTCGGTGACTGCCGACTCGCGGCGGTCGACGAACAGTCTTGCGTTTCGTACCGCGTCCGTGTCCAGCTCGCGTGCTACCGGTATACTCGAGCCGACGGCGTTGATGTGGGTACCGCGCGCGATCCATTCACCCTTCAGTATTGGCTCCCGCGCGGCCGTGGTCGTGCAGATGATCTGCGCTTCGGCCACCGCGTCCGGAACCGTTGGCGCAACTGTTACCGCAATCCCGTGTCGTCGCGCCTCCCGTTGTGCGAAACGGTTAGCGTGCTCCATGTTGCGGCTCCAGACACGTACGCTCGTGATGGGCCGCGATTCCAGCATTGCTGCGAGGTGGGATTGTGCCTGTACGCCGCTTCCGAGTATCGCCAGAGTATGCGCGTCCGGCGGCGCGAGTAATCGGGTCGCGACTCCGCTCACGGCCGCGGTGCGGATGGCGGTGATCGAGCTGGCATCCATCATTGCGAGCAGCTGGCCGTGCGTCGCCTCGAATAGCAGCACTGCGCCCTGATGCGAGTCGTACCGCGTCCCGTGATTACCTGGAAAGACCGTAATCACCTTTAGCCCGATCGCCTGAATGCCCGAGAGGTAGCTGGGCATCATCCCAAGGGCGCCGACCTTTTCGGGGAGCCACATGATCGGCCGCAGTGGCAGTAGCGCCTCGCCGCGGGCGAGCGCCATGAGTGCTTCGGCCATGACGTCGATGCACTCGGTCATTGGCAGCAACCGGCGGACGTCGGACTGGTTGATGATCAGAATCTTCATGGGGGGCGGGGAAAACGTTGCCAGAAGTTAAGACCAGCTGAACCCCCTCGGTTGACCTCAAGCCGTCCAGGGAGTATCAGTATCCGTCCATCTCGTCGGAGCACATATGAAGATCTCGCTCGCAGCCACTCTCGCCATGGCATTGCCGCTTGGAGGATTGCACGCGCAGCAACCGCCATCGGCTCCACCGGCCGCTCAAGCCGCAAATCCGATCACCGCGGCGTTCAGGGGGCGAACGATGTCCCTTCAGCGAAACCTTGCGCAGGCTTTCGATTCGATCCCGGCAGCCAAGTTCTCGTACCGTCCAACGCCCGCGCAGCTCAGCATCGGGTTCATCGCACAGCACCTCGCGAGCGACAACTATTTCTTCTGCGAGAAGTTCGGCGCGATGAAGCCAACTCGTCCAGCAGCGGACACCGAGACCGCTGACTCCGTGAAGGCGACCTGGCCGAAGGAGACACTGGTTGCAAAGCTGAAGGAGTCGTTCACGTTTTGCGAGAATGCCTTCGCGCAGCTCGATGACGCGAAGCTTGCGGAGGAGGTGTCGATGACCTTCAATGGCAACACGCGGAAGACCACGCGCGCCGCCATGGCCTTAGGCCACGCTCTCGACATGGCTGATCACTACAGCCAGCTCGCGAATTACATGCGGCTCAACAACATTCTGCCGCCTACAGCTCTGCCGCGTCCGCGGCCTGGAGGCTGACAGCACCACTCAGGGCCAGCGCTCTTTCAGCCGCTCCTCGTCGGTACGCGTCAAAGGAAAAAAACCAGGCACTGTCTGACGCGAACGCGGTGGGGCGGCACGGCGCCGGGGACACAACCGATCTTGTGTTGAGCGTCCGCCCCAGCGGGAGTTTATCGTGGCTTCCTGCGTGTTGCGTGAGCATATCGGTCAAGAACCGACCATATCAACATGTATCCAACAATTGTCACTCCGTTCTTCGACCTTGACCAGGCGCAGAACTTCGGCTTCGTCATCCATCCGGCTGCCTCCATGTAGTGCAGCGAATGCCAACGTGAGGGCCGCGATGATGACGGCGGCGTCTTTTCATCAGAACACCGTTGGTCCTTGTGCCATGGCAAACGGACGGCATCAACGCTTGTAGCGCACGTCCGCGAACTGAATGCGGACTCCATCAGGATCCTGTACGTACACCTGATCGGTGTTTTCCAGCACCGGTTTGCCTCGGGCATGATCTTCTCGAGATTGGCGATGGGCGGCTGTGGATCGTACGCGTCGATGCCGAAGCAAAAGTGATTGAATCCTGGTTGCTGGCCCGCGGTCGCTGAGATGGCTCCAACGACTGCGGGGAACGCGAAACCTTCACGGCTATGCACCGGATTCTCAAAGACCAGAGGAGCGAGCCATGCCACGTTCAATTCGATTGGACAAACCCTCGCGCCGTAGGCGCGCCCGGTCTGGCGCAACGGGCCGGACGGCCTAGTGTTGTCTCATGGCTGAGCCGCCTCAGGTGCTGAGCGAGAGCCTCGCGGGGCGATACGAGGTCGAGCGAGAGCTCGGTGAGGGGGGAATGGCGACCGTATACCTCGCCCGCGACGTCAGGCATGGGCGGATGGTTGCCATCAAGGTCATCCGCCCGGAGGTCCTGGGTGTGCTCGGCACCGATCGCTTCCTGGCCGAGATCAAGCTCACCGCCCGCCTCCAACATCCGCATATTCTCGGGCTCATCGATTCGGGTGTCGTTGCCTCGGATTCCGGGGTCGACCGACCGTTCTATGTGATGCCCTACGTCACCGGCGAAACGCTTCGCGCCCGCCTCATGCGCGAAGGGACAATGCCTGTCGGTGAGGCCCTGAGCATTCTGGGCGAGGTCGCCGATGCGCTGGCATGTGCGCATCGCGAGGGGATCATTCATCGGGACATCAAGCCCGAGAATATCCTGCTCGGACAGGGCCACGCGATGGTCGTCGACTTCGGCATCGCCAAGGCGGTGGACAGATCGTCCAGCGGGAAAAGCCTGACGGCTACAGGAGGGACTCTCGGCACACCGGCATATATGGCGCCGGAGCAAGCGGTCGGTGACCCGGGCCTCGACTATCGGGTTGATCTCTACGCTCTGGGCGTCATCGCGTACGAGCAACTCACTGGCCGGACACCCTTCGCCGGGCTGGACACAGCCAGGATGATCGCCGCTGCCCTCACCCAGCCCGCGCCATCACTCGCGGCGGTAGTCACATGTCCTCCGCGTCTCGTAGCGTTGGTCGCGGCGTTGCTCGAGAGGGATCCGGCGAAGAGGCCGGAGTCCGCGGCGGCCGTGCGTGATATGCTGCGGGCGATTCTCGCCGAGGTCTCGACGTCGGCTCCGATCACCCGACCATCGGCGAGGTCGCGCCGCGCTCTGATCGGGGCGACAGTCGGCGCTGCCGTGCTGCTTGTTGCCGGGGTCTTCATATCAGGTAAGTGGCGACCGGCGCTCCCGAGGTTCACGCCGGCGGCTTCGCGCATCGCGCCCCGGCGCTCCATTGCGGTGCTCCCATTCGAGAACATGAACCGAGACTCGACGACCGACTACTTCGGCGACGGGTTGGCCGAGGAGCTGATCAGCGTGCTCGGACGATTGCCGGGTCTGCGCGTCGCGTCGCGCACATCCACCTTCGCGCTCAAAGGTCGGAACGCTGGTCTTGCAGACGTGGGCCAGCGCCTGGCAGTCAGTTCCGTTCTGGAGAGCAGCGTGCGAAGGCAGGGAGATTTCGTCCGCATCACGACGAGACTCGTGGATGTCAACCGCGATTCGGTACTCTGGGCCGAGGAGTACACCGGTCAATTGCGCAACGTATTGTACGTTCAGGATAGCATCGCTCGCGCGATCGCCGTCGCGCTCAGCGGAGCACTCGCCGGAGAGCGGGCCATTTCGGTCACACAGCCGCGGAGCCGTGATCCGGACGCGTACGAGGATTACCTGCGGGGCCGGCGCTATCTGCGACAACGCAAGTTCGGCTCGATGAGGGCGGCAATTCGATCATTCCAGGCGGCGATCGCGCGCGACTCGTCGTTCGCGCCTGCGTACGCAGGGTTGAGCGACGCGTATGTTCTCAGCGCTCCGTTCGAGAGTCGTCCGCCGCACGAGGTGTTTCCGCTGGCGAAACAGGCGGCGACGCGTGCGCTGTCGCTCGACTCCACCCTCGCCGAGGCACACACGTCGTTAGGCATGGTATCGATGTTCTACGACTGGGACTGGCCGAAGGCCGGTCGACATCTCAGGCTTGGCGTCGAGCTCAATCCCAGCTCGGCAGAGGGACACCTTTTTTACATGTGGTATCTGCTTTTCCGTGGTCGGCTACGTGATGCAGACGAGGAAATCGCACGCGCCTATGACGTCGATCCGCTGTCCGCGGTGATCGCGACACGGCGCGGCAACATCCTTTCGTATCAGGGTCGAGATGCCGAAGCGATTCGTTCGTTTCGACATGCTCTGGAGCTCGACAGCACGTTCTTCTTCGCTCGCGCGTCGCTCGCCGCCGCGTTCATCCGGACGGGCCAGCGAGATTCGGCGCGTGCGGTCGTCCCGCGACGGGCGGTGCAGCCGGGGACGGGCGAGAGCGCATATCCGAGCTGGGTTCTCGCGCAGCTCGGAGACACAGCCGCGGTTCGCGAGGAGTTGGGCGCGTATGTCGCTGCGCGTCGACGCGGCTACATCTCGGCCGATGGCCTGGCGGGTGTCTACTCCGTCCTCGGCGACACCGCCCGCGCGCTCGCGCAACTGGAGCAGGCGGAGCGTGACCGTGCGTTCACGCTTCCCTGGCTCCCGATATACCCGATGTTGGACGGGATCCGCAAGACGGAGCGCTATCGCCGGCTAATCGAGAGAGTCGGCGTGTTGCCGCCGTAGGATGAGAGCACGTTTGATCGGCCTGATGCCGACAGCTCAGCTGCGAGAGAATTCAACAAGTTGCGAGCGACGCGAGCCTTGCATAACATCGCCCGTCAGCTTCAACAAGTATGAGAGGGACTCGATAAACCCATTCATCGAGCAGGTGGCGGTCGCGCTGGGCGATGAGTGACGGCGCCGGCTCTCACGTAGGAAAACAGCGAGAATGTCCCTGTCATTTGACCGCTCCCAGGTATTTGTCGAGCCAGGCCAGCGACTCCCTGATCAAGTCCGTCCGAGGCACATCGTGCCCCCCCTCGTATAATATCCACCGCTTAGTGGTTGCCGGCGTCCCGATGAAGTTGAAGAATGGCCGCTGAGCCGTCTCGCTCGGAAAGAAGAAATCGTATAACCCATTCGCATCAGCACCGGGCTCTTGGTCCGCGGCAGGTAGTTGATCGGCTCTAGCGCTCATTTCCGTAACCGGCAGTGAAGCTCAGCTTCTCCGTTGAGTCACTAGAATGTCACGCGCTTTCGAATTGCCGGATCGCACGTCGAACACCCTCGTGTTTCGGCTGGTGTTCGTCGTCTGGCGGACGCGCTCCGGCATCGAGCAACGCGCGGACACATTCCTCGTACTCAGCATCGGGCTCACTCGAAAAGTCGGCGCCGTAGCACGCCCAGCCGAGTGGAGTGGAAGAATGCTGACGATCACGGATGCTGGTGTCGGCTCCGGCGGCAAGCAGTGCGCGGACCTGCTTGGCTCGTCCCTGAATCGTGCTGTAGTGGAGTGCAGTGGCTCCCGATGCATCGGTCGCATTTACGGGAAAACCAGCAGCAATGCACGCGAGGACTGTTTGGGCGCGGCCGCTGGCCGCCGCTTCGGGGAGCACGAGGAGATCGGCCGGGCTCAACGTCGCAACGAGATCGTGCGAACCAAGCCGCCTCGCGGCATCGGTATCCCCGCGCCCGCATGCAGCGAGCAGCAGGTCACCTGCCGAAAGAGGTTCAGTCTCTGCGCCCGCATTCTCCAACATCGATGCGATCTCGTCAAACCCGCCACGGCGGGCGAGCAGCCAAGGAGTTTTTCCGTCCGCGCGCCTCGTATTTACGTCTGCACCGTGATCCAGGAGGAGCCGGATGATATCCACACTCTGTCCGCGGCGCGCCGCAACGTGGAGCGACGTCTCCCGCTCCTGCCCGCAAAGGACGTTCGGATCGGCGCCATGGCGGAGGAGCCACATCATGCCTTGCTTCGTTTCCGGATGTCGCGCGATATCCCACCAGCGGAGCAGAAAATAAAGCGGGGTATTCCCCCATTCGCCGGTGAAATTCACGTCCGCACCCGCACTCAACAGGAGCTCCAGCGCATCTTCATGAAAGCGCTCGGCCGCGTGAAAGACCGACTCGCCATCAGTCGGATTCGCGCCGGCATCGAGCAGAAGTCGCGCAACTGGCAGCACGCTGCGGACACCGGTCACGGCGTACAGTGCAGGAACGCCGTAGTGGCTGTCGGTTGTGTTGGGATTCGCGCCTGATGCGAGCAACAGGCGCGCTGTAGCGAGGAGCCCCTCGTCGCGCGCATCGCTCTCGCCGTGGAAGGGTGAATAGCAGAGATAGAGGAGCGGATCCGCAGCAGGGTCTCCTGCACGCGCTGTAACGCGCGACGGATCCTCTGCGATCAGGCGCCGCGCGTTGTCGGTCAGGCCGAGCACTGCTGCGACGTGAAGGCTTACGTCTGTGATCCGCGGGTAAACACGCACCAGGTTACTGGCACCCGCCGCCTCCTGCGCGTGAACTGCCGCGAGAAATGCCGAGATTGCATCAGCGAGGCTCTGCGTCTCGACCTCTTCTGGATTCGCTGTCACTCAGAACTTCTCTGCGAGGTCGCTCGTGATGGCAGCACGGCCATCGCGATAACCCGGGGAAGTAATGTGCTCGCTCTCGCCCGATGGGCGGCAGCCCGTATAGCAAGACTCACTTCAGGGGAGGAAAGCGGTTGGCGTTCTTCGGTGCCACTTCTACTCCTTTCGTCCGGTTAATCCCGCCTGAAACCGGGATGATTTATCAGCGACCGAAAACTCGCGTCGGTTTCTGCTGATGGCTTTCCGTAACATCCCGGCAACCTCAGTATGACCTTTCCTTTCTGCCCATGCGAGAGGCAGCGCCCAGCTTGCGCCTGCGACGAGCGGGTCTCCACCGCTTTCGAGCAGCAGCTTCACAATCTCAGCCTGACCACTTCGCGCCGCAACGCCGAGCGGCGTGGAACGATACTCCTCATCCACGGCATCGATGCTCGCTCCGTGCTGAAGCAGCAGCTTTGCTTTTCCAAGCTCCCCCTTCGCGGCCATGTGATGCAGCAGCGTAAACCGGTGCCAGTTCATGTGATTCGGGTCCATGCCGTTCTCGAGCAGGAACGCAGCAGTCGCCTCATGCTTGAAGTAATAGTAGGGTGCCCACTTCGACACTGGCGGGACCCGCGCGCCAACTCGCATGAGCATTGCGATGACGTCGTGCCGGCCGTCCCGCGCAGGACCGGCGAGGATGCCGTCGCCCCAACCGGCTTCGTCTCCGTGGATCCATTCGGGATTGCCGCGCAGCAGAGCTTCGGCCTCGTCGAGCTTTCCCTCTTCGATGAGCTGTCCCACAAGCTCGCGCTCGCCGCTCTGCTGGCGCTCTCCACCATAACTGGCCAGGAGCTCCACCAGCTCCGAGTATCGCTTGAACTTTGCCTGAAACATCGGCGTTCCAGACGAGTCGACTTCGCCATTCGGATCGGCCCCGTGTGCCAGCAGAAGACGCACTATCTCCTGATGGCGATCGTTGACTGCAATCCAGAGTGACAGGCCCCGAGGAGCGCCTTGTTCGGGCAGATTCGGGTCTGCACCATGGTCCAGCAGCAGTCGCGTCAGCACTACGTCGTGCCGGCGCACCGCGGCCGAGAGGATGCGATGATGGCATGTGTCCTCGAAATTGGCGAGCGACCGGTCGCGCTCGAGCGCATCACGAACGAACTGCTGGTCACCACGAAGTGCTGCGATGAAGATCGTATACCGCGCGCCGCGCGAGAGCAGCAGCTCCGCGATCTCTACGCGGCTGCCATGCGCAAGCTCGAAGAACCAGTTCGGCATCAGTGCGCAATGAACCGGCCGATAGCCGTCGCCGCGCACGGCATCTACATCTGCGCCGGCGTCGAGCAGGGCGCTGACTATATCGAGGTGTCCCTTCGCCGCAGCCTCGTGGAGTGCGGTATCGCCCGTCTCGTTTGATGAACCTGCAAGTTCGGGGTGCCGGTTCAGCTCGGCTTCCACAGCTGCGAGGTCGCCTCGTTTCGCGGCCTCGAGGATGCCTTCAGTTCCATTCCGGAGCGCAAAACGCCGCGACAGCGCCTCTCGCAACAGCTCCGCAACATCATCGTGACCGCGATCCTCTGCGAAGGTCAACAGCGACTCGTTGAACGGGTAGCTGCGGTACGCCGGATCGGCACCATGGGCGAGAAGAAATTCCGCGATTTCGCGATGCCCTTCACGCACAGCGAAGTGAATCGGCGGTGTGTAATTGTATTGGACTGTCGCGAGTGGGCGAGTGCGTGCGACCAGGCGCTTCACCGTCCCGACGTCGCCTTCCCGTGTGGCGGCGAACATGGCGAAGACATCGTCTGTGGGGACGGAAGCCCCATCGAGGAGCTTCCACTGCCGCCCAGGCGAAAGCTCAACGGGTCGAATGAGAGCCCGATGCACGAACTCATGAGTCACGCTTGTGGGCCGCGTTTGGGATCTGGCATCAGTGACTCTTCCGAGATGAAATTCTGCGGAGACCGTTACCGCGAGTCGAATGTTGCGGCAGGCGGTACGGAGTTCGCAATCACCTCTGACCATGTCTTTCGGGAGTCAAACATAACGCGAATAACAGGCGTATTGGCGCCAGTCGTCACTCCGTTCAATTCCGACCTCTCACCGAATGCCGATCGGCTGGCCACCCAATGCAGGTGGCTGGTGTCAAACGATGTTGGCCTCGCGGTGTTCGGGACAAACTCCGAAGCGAACTCGCTTTCGACAGAAGAGAAGATCGCTCTGCTCGATGCACTGGTGACGTCCGGGATTGATCCGCAGCGCATGATGCCAGGGACCGGTTGCTGTGCGCTCACCGATTCCATCCGCCTCACAACGCACGCAACCAAGCTCGGCTGCGCGGGCGTGCTGATGCTGCCTCCCTTCTATTACAAAGGTGTCAGCGATGACGGGCTCTTCAGGAATTTCAGCGAGGTGATCCAGCGGGTCGGTGACAGCCGGCTGCGCATCTACCTCTACAACATCCCTCCGGTCTCACAGGTCGCGATCAGCATCCGGTTGATCGAGCGTCTTCTGACAGCCTACCCGCGCATAGTCGCCGGCGTGAAGGATTCGTCAGGCGACTGGGAAAACACGCTGTCTTATCTCGAGCACTTTTCCACTGAGGGCTTCGACGTTTTTCCCGGGGCCGAGACTTTTCTGCTGAAGGGATTGCGACACGCTGGCGTTGGATGCATCAGCGCAACGGCAAACGTCAATCCGGCACCAATCGCGCAGCTCTTCGCAACGTGGCAAAGCTCCGATGCCGATGCGAGACAGGCGAAGCTCAATGAGATCCGCTCTATCTTCGCCGGATATCCGATGATTCCGGCTCTCAAGGCGGCGGTTGCGAGCTTCAGCGGAATTCCCGAATGGAACACCGTCCGCCCGCCACTCGTAGAGCTCTCCGCCGCGCAGAACGCTTCGCTCATGACTGAACTCGCCGCCGCTGGTTTCGACATGCCGGGACTCGGCCAAGGCAGCGGACGGTGAGCTGACGATGGCGAAGAAAGACACAGCAGCAGTTCTCTCGATCAATGGACACGACGTACGGATCACCAATCCGGGAAAGCCATACTTCTCACGGGAGATCAAGCTCTCGAAGCTCGATGTCGTCGAGTACTACCTATCGGTTGCAACTGGTGCGGTAGCCGGCATTCGCGACCGCCCCGTAATGCTGAAGCGCTTTGTCGACGGCGCCGAGCGAGATCCATTTTATCAGAAGCGTGCGCCGGAGAATCGTCCGGACTGGCTCAGAACCGTCACGCTCTCCTTTCCGTCAGGCCGCACTGCGGAGGAAGTAGTAGTGGATGATGCGGCGGGGCTCGCCTGGATCGTCAACCTTGGCTGCATCGAGCTTCATCCGCACGCCGTGCGAACAGGCGACCTGGATCATCCCGATGAGCTGCGAGTCGACCTCGATCCGACTCCCGGCGTGAAATGGCAGGACGTACGGCGTGTTGCACTTGAGACGAGACAGCTTCTCGAGGAACTCGGCTTGCGCGGGTGGCCAAAGACCAGCGGCTCACGCGGCATGCACGTCAATGCGCGCATTCACCAGCGCTGGACATTTACCGAAGTGCGACGGGCCGCATTGGCGCTGTCGCGCGAAATCGAGCGCCGGATGCCGGGGGTCGCCACGTCCAAATGGTGGAAGGAAGAGCGGCACGGTGTGTTCCTGGATTACAATCAGAACGCGAAAGATCGAACGACCTGCTCGGCCTACTCGATCCGGCCGGTCCCGGACGCGCGTGTGTCAGCACCTCTCGAATGGGACGAGGTGGCGGATTGTGAACCGGAGGATTTCAACGTCCTGACGATGCCGGCGCGGTTTGCCGCGATCGGAGATCCACACGCGATGATGGATGAACAGCGCGGCTCGCTGGATCAGCTCCTCGAGCTCGCCGCGCGCGATGAATCAGCGGGCCTTGGTGATGCGCCGTGGCCACCACATTTCAGGAAGATGAAAGGCGAGGCCGCGCGCGTGGCGCCTTCGCGCGCGAAAACCGGAGGCAGGAAGACTGGGGAGAAGCGCCCCGTTAAAAAAGCACCGCAGAAATCCCGCTTGCAGGAGCTGCCCGACTCGAGCGACGCTCCGTAGCGCGCAGAGTCTTCCAGCGCTGCATCACATCATGGAATTGCGCTCTTGCCTTCGCTACCGCATCGAGCTCCCTCTCAGTCGGTGCGACGTCCGCATCCTGCATCGACATGGCCGCGGACATCATCGCCGATCGGGCGCTCTCGAGGTTCGGCGGGCCGGCGGCCGGTGGCCGGAATCCCTGAACAGGCCTCGCGGCTGACGCGGCCGGCGGCGCGATTGAATCGATCGCCGCCTTGAGCTTTGCATCGCCCGCGTTCGTCAACCGCGCGGACATTGCTCGTGCCGCCTGATACTCCGCGCGCAGCGCAACCGCTCCGTCATACATCTCGCGGGAAAGCGTGCCGATTTCCGAGATCACGGACGCCGAAGTTTTCACGCGGGGGTCGAGGACGAGCGTGAGCGGCTGCGTGTAGGTCCTGCCACCTGCGGTGAGACGGACCGTGTATGCCCCCGGCGGTGCCCAGGGGGTGCTCGCCGCATAGTATGTTCGGTGCGGTACCGCGCCCGTTGCCGACTCGGCGGGCGCAGTGCCTTCGATGGGGTCGTAATGCATGTCCCATATGAAGCGGTGCATTCCCGCCTTTGACGAGAGCGCGACATTGGGCGCGGCCCAGTAAAGCGGAACCGAGCAGCGTGGCGCAGACGGCTGACGCTGACAGACCCTGTTGTATGCCTCGGGGTTCAATGCGGGATCCGGGCTCGGCACGGTGTCGCTGCTCGAGTAGGTGCGGATGACTTTGCCGTCAGCATCGGCGATCTCGAGCTTCACATTGCCGGCGTCCGCACCAAGGTGATAATCGATGACCGCTCCCGGTGGCGGATTCTCGCCCGCCGGGACCTCGGGCGCCCAGGGCGTCGGCTCGTTTACGGCGAAGCGGACGCGCACTGCCGTCGCCGGTTTCACCAGATACGACACCGACCGCGTGTTC
>DATAIM010000236.1:0-17843 GCA_036262655.1 Gemmatimonadaceae bacterium
CGGGAACTACGCGGCAGACCTCACGCGTTGAGCGGAACTGTGCCTGATCAGACCAACTGTTTGGGGTTTTTCTTACAAAGTATTGCTGTTCCTCTGCGGCCTCTGCGGTAAAGCCTTACAGGGGCCGTCGAGCGATAGTGCTGTGGATCTCGAAGTGAAACTACTCTCACGTCTCAAGAGCCAGCAAATGAAAACCAAAATATTCGTCCCCTCAATTCTGGCCGCTGTGCTTTCGGCATGCTCGCCAGCCGAGAAGCCCGCAGCGGGAGTCGACGTTCAGCGTCCGCCTCTACCGCACGATCCGCATTCCTACGCGGTTCCCGGGAAAGCACGTGTAACGAACGTCTCGCTCGACCTCACCCCCGACTTCGCTGCGAAAAAAATATCGAGCACCGCGCGTCTCACGATCGATCGCGGCCCCCATGCTGATACGGTGGTTCTCGACACGCGGGATCTCACGATCAGGAGCGTGAAGGATGCCGCCGGCGCGCCACTCGGATTCACCGTCGGCGCCGGAACAGGCAAAGACTACATGGGCGCGCCGCTGATGATCGCACTCCCCGCCGCCGGTGACACAATCGTAGTTCAGTATGAAACATCGCCCGCAGCTGCAGCGGTGCAGTGGCTCTCCCCGGAGCAGACAGCCGGCGGGAAATTGCCGTTCCTGTTCACACAGGGCGAGGCGATACTCACTCGCAGCTGGGTACCCACGCAGGATGGGCCAGGTATTCGCCAGACGTACGATGCCGCGATTCATGTTCCCGCCGGCATGCGCGCGGTGATGAGTGCGGAGCACAGCGGCACGGAAGGAGAAAAGGATTCGGCCGGCCTCACCGTGTATCGGTTCAGGATGCCGCATCCCATTCCGCCATACCTCATTGCGCTCGCCGTTGGGGATCTCGCGTTCCGTCCCATCGGCACCAACACAGGCGTGTACGCGGAGCCGTCGGTTGTCGAGAAGGCAGCGAATGAATTCGCGGAAGTAGACAAGATGATCGAAGCGGCGAGCAGGCTGTTCGGGCCGTACCGCTGGGGTCGCTACGACATTCTCGTTTTGCCGCCGTCGTTCCCGTTCGGCGGAATGGAGAATCCAACACTGACATTCGCGACACCGACCGTTCTCGCAGGGGATCGCTCGCTGGTAGCGCTCATCGCACACGAGCTCGCGCATTCCTGGTCGGGAAACCTCGTCACGAACGCGACATGGAACGACTTCTGGCTCAATGAAGGATTCACCGTCTATCTCGAATCCCGAATCATGGAGGAGCTGCGCGGCAAAAGGTACTCCGATATGCTCCGGCAGCTCGGCCGAAAGGACATGGAGGAGGCGGTGAAGGACGCCGGTGGTCCGACCGGCGCTGACACACGGCTCCACCTTGACCTCGCTGGCCGCGACCCCGACGAGGGAACCACGCAGATCGCGTACGAAAAAGGGGCAGCTTTCCTCGAGACGGTGGAATCAGTGGTCGGACGTGACAGGCTCGACGCATTTCTCCGTGACTACTTCGATCACTTTGCGTTCCAGCCGATGAGCTCGGAACGAATGCTCGCCTACATGAAGCAGAAGCTCCTGAAGCCCGATGAGGCGGAGAAGATCAACGTTCAGCAGTGGATCTTCGAGTCGGGCATTCCGGCCAACATTCCCGCGGTGAAGTCGGAAGCATTCGCCGCCGTCGAAAAGCAGGCGGAGTCATGGACAGCGGGCGGATTGGCCTCCGGAATTCAAACGAAAGACTGGTCGACACACGAGTGGCTTCACTTCATCCGCTCGCTTCCTGATACGATTCCGGCTCAGCGCATGTCGGACCTCGACCGGACATTCAGGCTTTCGTCGAGCGGCAACAGCGAGATCATGTTCGCATGGCTCAAGAAAGTCATCGCGAACAGATACGAACCGGCGTTCCCTGCGCTGGAGAAATTCCTGACGTCGCAGGGAAGACGAAAGTTCGTCGCGCCCCTGTACACTGATCTTGCCAAAACCGATTGGGGCAAAAAGATGGCGCTCGACATCTATCGGCGCGCGCGCCCAACCTATCACTCGGTTTCCATCGGGACGATAGATAAGGCACTCAACTTCAAATGAACGGCCGTGGCCGTGGCCACGGCCATGGCCACGGGTTGAATGAGCTTCGTCCGGCGAGCCCGCGTACTGCCGCCTCACGGACCTGAGGATCCTTCGACTCGAGCAGCTCGGTGAGTGCAGCCTCGGACTTCTCGCCCGATTTCATCAGGGCCCTTATCAAAGCCTTGGTCACCTGCTCGTTTCGCTCTGATTTGAGGGCGGTTCTGATGGCAGGGACTGACCCCGGATCCCCGATCTGGCCGAGCGCCCATGCCGCCTTCAAGCGGGTGTCCTGATCCTCATCGCGAAGCAGCTGCACCAATCCTGCGGGAGCGTGGCCACCCTCGTCGCTCATCTGGCCAATTGCCCACGCAGCCGTGCCGCGCACTCGCGAGCTGCGGTCGCTCACGGCAATCTGACCGAGCGCCTCAGCCGCGCTGCTCTCCTCGATCTGGCCAAGTGCCCACACCGCCGTCTCGCGAACCTTATCGTCCGCATCACGACGAGCAGCCGCCAGAAGAGCGTTTGCCGCTGACCGGCTTTCGATGTTCCCAAGTGCCCACGCAGCCATCTCTCTCACGCGCGCGTCGGCATCCTGCGCGAGTGCCCCGGACAAGGCATTCACTCCCTCGCGCGCTTCGAGATTTCCCAGTGCCCACGCCGCCGCACGCCGCACGACGGGCGAGTCATCCTGCCTCACTACTCGAATCAAGGTTGCAGCCGCTCCGGGAAGCTCGAGCCTGCCAACCGCAGTAACCGCGGCCTGTCTCACCGTTTCCGAATTGTCGCGAAACAAATCCATCAACGGATTCAGTGCGGTCCGAGCTTCCATTCGGCCGAGCGCCCAGGCTGCATTCGCACGCACGCTCGCGGCCTGGTCCCGCAGCGCTCGAACGAGCGGATCCACCGCACCTTCTGCTTCTGCAAGGCCGAGCCCGACCGCAGCAATCTCGCGGACGCTGGGCGATGACGATGATAAACGGGAGACGAGCCCGGCGTTGACTGCGGGGGTGCCGCGCCGCCCGAGAACGCGAATCGCTATCTCCCGAACGCATGGATCGTCGGACGATAGTGAGCTCAGTAGCAGCTCGACATCCGCGGCCGGCAGCGAAGTGCTGCGCCCTTCGTAATCGCGAAGCGAAACGGTCATCGCCAGCGGCGTTACCGGTGCATCTCCGCCGTCTCCCCAGCCCCAGCCCCGGAGTGACTGCGCCGCGAGCGCGCAAATCACGGGGGGTGCGCCGCGTGCAGCAGTCAATAACGCGCTCACGTCAATGATCGACCGTTCATCCGCGAGCGAACCCCGGTCAGCGTTGGTCACCACCGTCATCGCAAGCCTGGCATCTGCCGTTTGTGAGTCGTGCGCGGTCGATAACACGACAGCAGTCACGATTACTCCGAACACTTTGTGCATCATCACTCCTTCGCTGTGGCTGGTGGCCATTATGGTTCCCTACGTTGAAAAATCAGCATCAAGGTCCAAAAAAACGGGCGCGCCGGTGATGACGCGCCCGGTGTCAGGCGCGCATCATGGAAACGGACGCGGCTCCGGCCACGGCCAGGGCCACGGTCCGGCACCGTGACCGCCCGCGAGTGCACGAATCGCAATCGACTTGATCTTCGGATCCGAAGATGTGAGAAGACCGCGGATTGCGTCGACGGACTTCTCGCCCATCGCCGCAAGTGCCCTGATGTAGGCAATCTGAAGCTCCTTGTTCGATTCCGCCTTGAGCGCAGCATTCAGCGCGGGAGCGGTCGCGGGATCTTCCGCCTGGTAAAGAACCCACGCCGCAAGCTCCCTTGCTTCCGGGCTTGGGTCACGCAGCATGGCGACTGCCTGAGCCGGCACTTGTTTCGGCTCTATCGATCCAATTGCCCACAGAGCACGCATGCGCACTGACCTGCTTGGGTCTGACAGAGCAGCCGACAACGCTGATACGCCATCCCGGTCGCCGAGGCTTCCGAGCGCCCACGCAGAGGTGGCGCGCACCTTTTCGTTCGAGTCCCGCAGGCCAACGGACAATGCTCCGACAGCGACAGATCCCTCACGCGCGTCCGCCAGCGCCCACGCAGCCATCTCGCGAACTGAAGCGTCCGAGTCACGGCGCAGTGCGTTGGCGAGTGCCTCCACTGCAACCTGCGTCTCTGCATACTCGGAAAGACCCCAGGCCGCGATTCGTCTCAGCGAGGCGTCCGCTTCGGTTCTCAGTACGTTCGCAAGCAGAATCGGGCGGTCGTCGGGGGTTTTGGAGCCGGAGATCCTCTCACCAAGCCCGTTCAGCTTCGCGACAGCTTTCGCGCCTGTGCCGTCGTCATCATCGAGCACGCCGGCAACCGTGGCAGAAATGGCCGTTCCAACCGCTGCACCGACTGTCTTGCTTACGGAGTTGATCAGCCCGCTGGTGACCGAGCTGTTGATTGCGTCGGATACACTGTTACCGACGGATGCCTGGGTCGCCGTCGCTACGCTCTTGCTGACGCTCTTGTTTACGGACTTGTCGATCGATTTGGAGATTGCCTTCTCCATACGCCCGATGTCGTCGATGCTATCCTCGTGCTGTGCAACATCATTTGGAGTAAAGTCCTCGTCGACACCCGATTTCTCTGGAACTACGGTGTTTGGCGCCACAGCAAACGCACGCGATGCGCGTGGTGCGGGTGCAGCTGCCCCGACGACAACGGCGAGAAGCGCGAGAGAGCCGATCAGTGCCAACGACTGCCGGCGGCTCGGGGTGGCGTGACGAAGCTCGGGGTCGAGGATCGCGAGCATTCTTCCTTCGAACTCCTTGCGGCGCGCCATTGCGAGCGCGACGGCCGGGGTCGAGTCATGACGCACCGAAGTGACGATGTCCAGGAGGTGCTCGGCGTAGTCGCTGGCGCGTGCGCCACACGAAAGGGCGAGGTCGTCGCATGCACGCTCGCTCTCGCTGCGCAGCTGCTTTGCGGCCGTCCATACTAGCGGATGGAACCAGTAGATGGCGCAGGCGATGCGGCCGAGCGTGTGCCCAACGAGATCGCGCCGTTTCACGTGGGCGAGCTCGTGAAGAAGAACGGCGTGTCTTCTGTCAGCGCTCCAGCTCTCACAGTCCGCTGGCAGCACAATCGTTGGCTTCACGAATCCACAGGCGAAGGGCATCTTCGCGTCGGTGCTGCCGAGAAGTGTCGGGAGCTCATCGAGCTCGAGGCGATCGGAGACCTCGTAGAGCGGGGTAAGCCAGTCGGCCGTGTCGAGAGGGTGAGCGTTACGGACGATTCGACGCACCACGAGTGCACCCCACGCCAGCCATCCTCCCAGGATTAAAACCATTGCTGCCCAGATGCCGAGGATCAGTGACAATCCGCTGATGTTGGACGCAAGTGCGCTGGTTGCGGAGATCTCTGTTTCCACCGCCGGAGACGCGGACGGTTGCGCCGCGCTCTGGTTTTTTTCCGTAACATTCGCCGTGCTCGGAGTTACCGTCGGCTCCGAGCTCGCTGCCGGCTCCGCCGTTTCTGCCGCCCGCGGCGGGAGTATCTCGAGCCTCAGTGGTGACCACGCGGTGAGCGCCGGAACGAGGAGAAGAGTTCCAAGCGTAACGAGCCACACGAGATGCCGTGCGCCCGCTGAGCTCCGCTGCATGGCAATCGTTATTCCGAGTGCGGCGAGAAGTATGACTGTTGCCTTACCGACCAGCAGCAGCATCGGCGCATTCCACCCTGGCAGGGCGGCGATGTCTGAGATGAGTGTCGGAGTCACGGCGTTATCTCCCGCTCTGGCGAGCGCGACTGATTCTGTCACGCAGGCGCTTGACTTCAGCATCCTCGATGTCGACGTCAGACATGCGAAGAAGTGCTGTCACCGCCTGTTCAGGCGATCCCGCGAAGTATGTCCGAACGACGTGCGCAAGCATATCCTCACGCGCAGTCTCGGTCGACTCGGCCGGATAATAGATGTATCGCGGCCCGTCTTCCTTGTGCTTGATGAGATCCTTTTCCCCGAGTATTCGGAGCACGGACCGCACAGCGGAGTACGTCGGCGGGTCCGGCAAATCAGCCATGATTTCGGCGACTGTAGCGCCGCGCCGGCGATGGAGGATGTCCATTACCTGCCGCTCGCGGCGGGAGAGGGCTGGGGTTTCTGGCTTGTCTGTCATCTGGATAGCCGTCATTTGAGTACCGGGTCTGGGCGGTCCTTCGGCGTGCTGAAAAATCAACTCTGCTGAATTTTCAACAGCAAGCCGGATTTGTCAAGTCCCCGTTTGCGGTCCTTAATCCGCAATTAATCGATCTGCTTGAGGTTCGATACGATTTCCTCTCTTCTCGATTCCAGGAATGGTGGCAGGGCGACCCTTTCACCCAAAGTCGACGGATCTTCGTCCACTCCGAAGCCGGGCCCGTCCGTCGCTATCTCGAAGAGAATGTGCCCCGGCTCGCGAAAGTAGAGGCTCCGGAAATAGTAGCGATCGATCTCGCCGCTGTTCGGGATTCCGAATTCATTCAGTCGTTTGGCCCACGCGTGGTACTCGGCCTCGTCAGGAGTCCTGAACGCCACATGATGAACTCCGCCTGCGCCGAGGCGAGCTCGCGGGAGTCGGGGCTCGACTGCAACATGGAGCTCGGCGCTTGGCCCGGTGCCGTCCATCCCAAAGACATGCACGTCGTGCGGATACTCGCCGCCGCCATCGTATACGCGGAGCGGTCGCATCTCCATAAGCTGGGTGAGGATCGTGGCCGTCGGTGCGAGATCGGGGACACTCATTACAATTGGTCCCAACCCGCGGATCTGGTACTCTGCCGGAACAGGACTTTGCTCCCATGGCGCAGGCTCATCGCCTTCTCCTGCATCGTCAACGAGCGTCAGCCGCTGACCCTCCACGTCCTCGAAATCGAGGATCAACCGCTCGTCGCGCCCCCCGACACCTTCGTTTGCGACGCCGAGCTCCTGGAATCGCGCAGCCCACCAGTCGAGCGTCTCTCGCCCGTTTACGCGAAGACCAGTACGCGTGATGCTGTTGGTTCCGCGTTTCTCACGCTGCATGTCCCAGTCGAAAAACGTGAAATCGGTTCCAGGAGTTCCTCTCGCGTCGGCGTAGAACAGGTGGTATGCGCTCACATCATCCTGGTTCACACTTCGCTTGACGAGGCGCATCCCCATCGTTGTCGTGTAAAACCGAAGATTCTCGCGGATACTCGCCGACACCGCGGTGAGGTGATGGATCCCATGTAACTGCATTGTCTCGGCCCTCGCGCCAGCCGACTGGATGATATTGCGCGACTTGCGTGTTCCGCCAGATTCTCGATGCATATTCGATGCTTCATCGCGACGATGTGGCGGCATCGACGCGTCGTCTCTCACCTGCACGGCGAAATGCTCGTCAATGATCGATAGCGAACTTCCAGCCTGCCCATGAGGCTGAGCCGAGTCGATGTCATCGTCGTACCGTATGATTCCGGGCACCGCGGCAGGCGGATGGGTGCGGGCCCGGGCAGACTGCTCGACGCTGGGCTCCTGGAGGTGCTCCGCAAAACGTGCGACGTAGTCGAGGCAAACTGGGTCGGCCTTCCCGATGATTTTTTCCCTGCCGAGCCGCAGGCTGCCTTCGAGCTTCAGCGACGGGTAGCGGGCGCGGTGCGGCGTGCGTCGGAGCGTGGCGCGTTTCCTCTCGTGCTTTCCGGCAACTGCAACACGGCGATCGGCACCATCGCAGGAGTCGGTGAATCAACGCTCGGCGTGATGTGGTTCGACGCGCATGGAGATTTCAATACGCCCGACACTACCCGCAGTGGATTCTTCGACGGGATGGCACTCGCCGCCGCGACCGGGCGTTGCTGGAAGGAGGCGCTATCGACGATCCCCTCTTTTCACCCCGTCGATGACGCGAGAATCGTTCATTTGGGCGCGCGCGACTTCGACATCGAGGAAAGCCGGCTTCTGTCCAGCACCAGGATCGAGGTGATGCCCGCAGCCCGCGTACGGGAGGGTATTGCCGGTACAATGGCGCTCCGCCGGGCTCACACCCGGGATATATACCTTCATCTGGATATGGATGTGCTCGATAGCGGAGAGGGGAAGGCCAATGGCTACGCCAAGCCCGGTGGGCTTGCGGCGCGAGAGATCGCGCACGCAATCGTTGAGATTGGCGCTGCGTTTCGAGTTCGTGCGGCGGCGATTACGGCCTACGAGCCCATATATGATCCGGGCGGCGAGGTCGCGACGATAGCCGTTGGCCTTGCTTCGGCGATCATTGGAGCCGCGTCCGATGGAGATTGAGATCGGGCAGATGTCCGCTGCTGACTGGGATTCCGTAGCGGGCATCTATGCGGATGGAATCGCGACAGGCCAGGCTACTTTTCAGACTTCTGTTCCAACGTGGGAGCAATGGGACAAGGCGCATCTCCCGAATTGCCGGCTCGTCGCCCGGGGCATTGATGACGGGCTCTACGGCTGGGCTGCACTCTTGCCCGTGTCAGCTCGCCCGGTATACGCTGGAGTGGCGGAGGTCAGCATCTACATCGCGAGCGCTGCTCGTGGGAAAGGAGTAGGGAAGCGTCTTCTCAACGCTCTGATTACAGAGTCCGAGAAAGACGGGCGATGGACCCTTCAAGCCGGGATCTTTCCGGAAAATGAGGCGAGCGTGGCAATGCATCTTGCCTGTGGCTTCCGGATAGTCGGGAGACGGGCGCGAATCGGCTGTCATCATGGCGTCTGGCGCGACAACCTTCTGCTCGAGCGGCGAAGCAGTGTTGTCGGCGTATGACGTCGCGCATCATGTTCCGTTTGTCATGCCTGGAGCGAAAGCCCTCCGTCATCGGACTTCATGGACTGCGAACTCGCTGAGTGTTGGTCGTCTCCTGATTAGATTTGTACGTACACCACGCTCGACCGGAGTCGCAATGTCTACCCTACGCAATCTCTCGTTTGCCGCCGCCAGCTGCGCAATGGTTTTCGCCCGCACAGCAGCTGCGCAAGGCACTTCATTTCCGACTTCGTCACCGACGGCGCAGGCAGCCACGCCTGCTACCGCACCAGCGCCAGCGCCGCCGCCAGAGATCGAAATCGGCCGGCTCGCTCCGGATTTCACTATGGACTGGGCAGACGCGTCGGGGCCTCGCGCGAAGCCGCTGAAGCTGAGCGACCTCCGCGGAAAGGTTGTTGTGCTCGCGTTTTACCCTGCGGATCGCTCGACCGGCTGCACCGCTGAGCTCACGAAGTTTCGCGACGAGTACTCGAAGCTTTTCGGCGAAGGCACTGTCGTGATTCCGATCTCGAACGACAGTCTCCCAACTCACAGCGCATGGGCGGCCGAGATGAAATTCCCCTTTGCTCTCGGCTCCGATCCTCAACTTTCAGTCGCCGCGCAATACGGCTCCCGGCATCCCGTTAAGAGCTACGCGAGCCGTACAGTGTTCGTCATTGGCAAGGACGGTCGGATCCTGTGGCGAAATCTGAAGTTCGGCGCACTCAACGAGAACGCCTACGCGGAGCTCGCTGCAGAGGTCGCGAAGGCACAATAGCGCTTCGGCGGAATCACGCATCGCGCGCAGCGTGAAGCAACCGGACCATACTCCGCGCCGCCATCTCGCGTCCGATAACTGGTCGGGGGTTCATCCCGAGGTCCTCGCCGCAATGGTGGCCGTAAACCAGGGCCACGTTCCTTCGTACGGTCACGACCCATACACGTCCGCCGCGATCGGAAAGCTCCGGCAGCATTTCGGGGAGACGTCGGAGGTGTTTTTCGTTTTCAGCGGAACCGGCGCAAACGTGCTTGGCCTCCAGACCGTTGCCCTTCCATTCAACACGGTCATCTGCGCCGAGACGGCTCACATCTACACGTCCGAGTGCGGCGCGCCTGAAAAACATGTCGGCTGCAAGCTTTCACCCGTTGTTACCCGCGACGGCAAGATCGATCGTGAGGGAATTGCTCGTCATCTGCACCACTTCGGTGACGACCATCACGTGCAGCCTGCCGCGGTCTCGATCTCTCAGGCGACGGAGTATGGAACGGTGTACACGCCCGACGAGATTCAGGCGATCGCCGTTTTTGCGCACGAGCATGGGCTCAAGCTGCACATGGATGGAGCACGTCTCGCTAACGCCGCCGCGTGCCTTGGTGTCCCGCTTCGCGCGCTCACCCAGGACGCGGGCGTCGACGTCGTCTCATTTGGCGGAACGAAAAACGGGATGATCGCTGGAGAAGCCGTGATTTTCTTCGATACGGAGCTCGCCCGGAACTTCCCTTACCGCAGAATGCAGGGAATGCAGCTCTCATCCAAGATGCGCTTCATCGCCGCCCAGTTCGATGCGCTCCTCACGGATGATCTGTGGCTTCGGAGCGCAGCCCATGCCAATCGTATGGCGTCAATTCTGGGAGAGGGATTGGCGAGTCTTCCGTCATGCAGGCTTACGCAGAGAGTGCAGGCGAACGAAGTCTTTGCGATCATTCCACGCGAGCATATTGCTGCGCTGCAGAACGAGTACTTCTTTCACGTATGGGTCGAGAGCACGAGCGAGGCGCGGTTCGTGACGTCGTTCGACACTATGGAAGACGATGTGCGCAAATTCCTCGCATCCGCCCGCCGGCTTATGGGCTCGGTTTCGAAATAGAACGGGAGAGATGATGGATCTGAAAAACGCGAAGGTTCTCGTAACGGGCGGCAGCTCGGGAATCGGTTACGCCACGGCGCAGATGCTGCGCGACAAGGGAGCAGCCGTCGCTATCTGCGGACGCCGCGCCGATGCGGTCGAAAACGCAGCGGCAGAGCTCGGCGCTCTCGGAATTGTCGCCGATGTCTCGCGCGAGGACGATGTCAGGCGGCTTGTTGCGCGAGTGATATCGGAGCTCGACGGGTATAGCGTTCTGATCAACAACGCCGGCTTCGGCTACTGGGCGTCCCTCATCGAAACGACTGCTCACGACTTCCGTCGCGTATGGGAAACGAATGTGCTTGGCGCGATGCTGGTCGCTCGCGAGTCTGCGGCCCATTTCGTCAGGGAAAACACGGGCAACATCGTCAACATTGCGTCCACTTCCGGACAGAAAGGGTCAGCGCGCGGAACCACTTATGTCGCGACGAAGTTCGCGCTGAGCGGCATGACACAATGCTGGCGCGCTGAGCTTCGCAAGCACAACGTGCGAGTGATGCAGGTCAACCCCAGCGAGGTTCAAACCAACTTCTTCGAGGCCGCTGGGCGCCCGCGCGGGACGGACCCGACCAAGCTGCAGGGTGAGGAGATCGCCCATGCGATTTGCTCGATGCTTGCGATGGAAGACCGGGGGTTCGTGACCGAAGCAACGGTCTGGGCCACGAATCCCACCGACTAGCGCTTTCCCTTCCGGGCCGGGCGGTGCGGCGTGCGCGCTCGCCCTTTTTTCGCAGGGCCTCTCTTCATAGCGACCTCGTACCCCGCGGACGCAAGTGCCGTAATCGTCAGTGCGGCGAGCCAGCCGCCCGCGACATCGCTGCTCCAGTGCCGGTCCTGCAGTAGACGATCCACACCGAGCGCGGCAGTGAGCGCGGCAGCAGCAGCGACAATGATTCGCCGGTCACCTTTGCCTTCGCGGCTGAGCACCCAGGCCGATGTTCCAATGAGTGACGCGCTGTGAAGTGCGTGACCGCTGGGGAAATGAGGATCGAATGGCGCTCTCCGGCCCGGCGGCGGCGTTCTCTGCGGAAGAACCGCATCGAAGATGTGGCTCGCTGCAATCCCGCCGAGGGTCGATGCAACGACAGCCGCTGCGCCAGGGATACTTCCATCGATGGCCAGTTTTGTCCCGAGGAGTCCTGCCGCGGAAAGCACCGACCACTCCTTCCCAAGATAGCCGAACGGCGTAACCGCTTCTTTCGTCCCTCGACTGTAGGCGGGGAGCCGGTTTCGCAGTTTCAGGTCGCCGAGGACATTGCGTGGCTCGCGGGTCTTCGAGCTCAGGACGGCAAATGCCGCCGCTGATACAGCGGCGATTCCAGAGAGAGCTGCCTCAGCGCTGATTCCGGGGATTTTTGAATTCGTCATGCGGCGTACAGAGGCGAAAATCGGGCCCCCAGCGATTCATCTACGCCGCTCTACGCCGCCAAGCCAAAACAGGTCCGCGCTGCCGACACGATCACGTCGGATGCACCGCCGATCCCCAGCCATTCGGTATTCACCGAGAGATGGTAGTTCGAGTGCTCTTTCCACGCTCTGTTCCAGTGCTTGCGAACCCATTGCTCGCGCTGTGCGTTGGTCTCGTCGACCAGCTTTGCAGCCGCCTCTTCTGGGAGTCCATCGCGTGCGACCGAGCGCGCGATCAGTGCCGCGCGGGGGGCATGGCAGAACACATGGAGCGCATCAGAACGCTCGGCGAGCATCGCTTGCGCTCCGCGCCCGACGATGACGAGCGGGCCGCGGGCGATTGCTTCCTCGACGATGTGCCGCGTCACCTCGACGAGCTGCTCATCAGTCGGTGCACGCTTCGTGGCGGACAGCGGCGACAGCCATTCCTGTGACCCCAGCGCCATCGTCTCGACGAGCCGCTCCACGAGTGAGGGCACGCGCTCCTCGCGCGCAGCAACCTCCGACGGAGTAACACCCAGGCGCACAGCGACCGCATCGATCACTCCGTTGTCGAGCAATGACCAGCCGAGATCTCGGGCAACGCGCGCCGCAACTTCGGATCCGCCCGACCCGTAGAGCCGGGACACCGTGACGATGGCCATCTAGTCCTGGTAGGGTCGTCTGCGCTTCTCTTCGTGCGACCTGCCGTACAACCCCGCATCAGTGCGTGAGATCTTTCGCCGCGCGACGAGCGATTCGAGAATCGGCTCGCACGCCGCGGCAACTACGGGTGGGTCCGTCTTCCTTGCCAGGCCGGTCAGCTCAACCAGTCCGAGCAGCCCGGGGACGGTTCGAAACCCGTCGACGACCGCCGCCGCACGGACGTCATCCTCGACCTGCAGCGCACCGCCGGCGTCAAACCACATGATGACGTCGTCCGCGTTCACTCCACCAGTGCGCCCATAGAATGTCGCGTCGGCCGCCCTGCGAATGAGCTCTCGCGCAATGTTGTGCCCTCCTACGAGCTCGCCCTCATACTCGAGCTCGATCTTTCCGGTGATGGCGGGCAGCGCTGCATAGATGTCCCCAATGCGCGGGACGATTTCCTTTTCCCCCGTGATGAGCGACCTGCGCTCAGCATTGGAAACGATGTTCTCCATTACCGTTATCGGCATGCGCTGGGAGACGCCCGAGCGCTTGTCGATGCGCTTGTCCTCGCGCGCCTCGAATGCGATCCGCTCCACGACTTCAGCGATGAACTCGGGGATCCGGACGGATCGTTCGCCCCGTGACGTCCAGGCCTCCTGAACTGTGATCTGCATTCCTGTTTCGACGGATTCCGGATAGTGGGTCAGAATCTCGCTGCCTATTCTGTCCTTGAGCGGCGTGATGATCTTGCCGCGGGCGGTATAATCTTCCGGATTCGCGGTGAAACAGAGCAGCACGTCGAGAGGGAGGCGCACGGGATAACCTTTGATCTGGACGTCTCCCTCCTGCATGATGTTGAACAGGCTGACCTGCACCTTGCCTGCGAGATCGGGGAGCTCATTGAGGGCGAAGATGCCGCGATTCGCGCGCGGCAGCATTCCATAATGAATAGTGAGCTCGTCGGAGAGCATGTGACCGCCCCGCGCCGCCTTGATCGGGTCGACGTCGCCGATGATATCGGCAACCGTTACGTCAGGTGTCGCAAGTTTTTCGACGAACCGGCTGTCCCGCTCGAGCCACGCAATCGGAGTGGCTTCACCGCAGTCATCGAGCATGTTCCGCGCGTACTTCGATATCGGCGCGAAGGGATTGTCGTTGACTTCGCTTCCGGCAACGATCGGAATAACGTCGTCGAGGAGTGTCGTGAGTGCGCGGAGGATCCGGGATTTCGCCTGCCCACGAAGCCCGAGCAGAATGAGGTTATGGCGGGAGAGGAGCGCGTTCACGATCTGCGGCATAACCGTATCTTCGTAGCCGACTACGCCTCTGAAGAGCGGTCCGCCGCCAGCAATCCGCGCAAGCAGGTTTGCTCTCAGCTCGTCCTTGACCGAGCGCTGCGCCCGAGCAGGGTCGCCCCATGGTGTACGTTTCAGTGCCCCAAATGTTTCCGGGAATTGCGCCGACAATATTCTCTCCGCCTGCGAGTTGTCCAAGCAATCTAGCTGGCTGCTGAGGCGTGGATGCAAGACAGCCGGGCCCGCAAACCCGCCGCTCCACTGGCACGTTCTCCCGAGGCGCAGGTGAGCCCCTCGTCCCTTGACACTCGCACCTGACACGGTAACTTTTTGGCCGCGCCATCAACGAGCATCGCGACAGCATGCACGGACCGGCGTTTAATCACGTTGGCCCCTCTCTAATGGAGATTTTCAAATGAAGCGCATCGCTCTCGTCGCCGCTGTTCTGGCTCTCGCCGCCTGCACCAAGAAGGATGAGGCTCCGGTCGACACCGGCGCAGCCATGGCCCCGGCTCCCGCCGCAATGGATACCGGCATGAAGATGATGGACTCGACAGCCATGATGACGGATACGATGAAGAAGGACTCCGCCATGAAGGACACGACCAAGAAGTAGTACTTCGGTCGTACCCGTACAAAAGAAAGGCGCGACTACCCGGTCGCGCCTTTTTCCTGTGCGGCTATCTGCACAGTACAATCGCCGCCTTCCCACCTCGCATGAAGGGTGGTGCCAGGTGCGACCTCCCGCCTCACCATCGCGAGAGCCACTCCACCGTGCCGCGGCGAAACGGCCACACTCCTCACGTCACCGACGACGTTCCCTGAATCGTCGACCAGCTCCGCATTCATTGGAGGAATCGCGGCGCTCACGAAGTGCAGCCTGCGAAGGAAGCGGTTCACATGACCGCGGAAGTGGACTCGCGCGACGGTTTCCTGACCCGTGTAGCAACCTTTCGTGTACGAGATGGCGCCGAGTGCATCGAAATTAGCTTCCTGGGGAATCGTCGCGTCATTCATGTCTATCCCCCACTCCGGCCGGCCCGCTTCGATTCTCGCAATATCCCACGCTTTCGCTGATCCGGGAATTGCGCCAGCCGAGAGGAGATTTTCCCGGAGGGATCGCTCGAGCGCGACAGGCGCAATGATCTCGTAGCCTTCGGCGTCGATCTCGCTGACGCGAATAATCGTCACACGTACGCCCTCCAGCCGGATATGGACATGCCCATATGGATGAAGCGTCGCGAGATCGTTTTCGTCCGCACCAGTAGCCGCGGCGACGATCCGCCGCGCTTTCGGACCAAATACTCCGATATCGCGGGTCTCGGCGGTAACGTCGCGATACGGGGCTATTCGCGGGTTGACATATCGGGTTACGATGTCGCGCCAGCCGGATGACGCACGCGCAGATGTGTCGGTGAGAAGTCCGTCTTCGTCGGCAAAGATTCTGACATCCGCTGCAATCTTTCCCTTGGGAGTGAGCGCAGCAGCGTATTGGCCATGTCCGGGTTGGAGCGAGAGAACGTCGTTCGTTACGAGTCCGGTAACCAGCTCCGCTGCCCGCTGACCACCAAACCGGATGCGGACGCGGTCACTGCGGTCGATCAGGAGTGCGCCGGAGCGCAACGCCGCGTACTCGCTCGCATCGGACATACCTTGCAATTAAGCGGGGGGGTCCGGCGAATGCTACTGGCCCGCCGGGCCCCCGAATGTACGTCTCGAGCGGAGGTCTTCTGCGCCTGCGTAGGACGCATCGAGAAGGTCCACAGGATGAATGACTCGTGCCTTCGAGCCCGAGCGAAGAAGTCCTGCGCCGATCTGCATGAGGCATCCAGGATTACCGGTGGCAACCAGCGGTGCACCCGTCTCCGCGATGTTGGCGAGCTTTGGAGCGAGTACCGCGTCCGACGTCTCGGGCTCGATGAGATTGTAGATGCCCGCGCTTCCGCAGCAATTCTCGGAGTCGCGAAGTGGCACAAGCTCGAGGCCGGGGATTGCGGCCAGCACCGACAGCGGCTGATTGACGACGCGCTGCGCATGAACGAGGTGACACGGTGCGTCATACGTCACCTTCAACGGAAGGTGACCACCTGGTTGAGGGCCGACGGCGGCGAGCAGTTCGCTTACGTCTCTTACTTTCTCACTCATTGCAGTGGCTCGATCACTCCATTCCGGATCATCGCGCAGGAGATGCCCGTATTCCTTCATCATCGCGCCACATCCGGCAGCATTCACCGCAATGAGCTCACTCCCCGAGCGCTCGAAAGCGAAGATGTTCCGGCGTGCAAGCTTTCGTGCGGACACGAGATCACCCGCGTGAGCGTGCAGCGCTCCACAGCAGCCCTGGCCGCGGGCGTCAACAGTGCGATATCCATTCCGCCGAAGAACCCGCTCTGTCGCACGGTTTGTCTCGGCGAACAGTCCTTCCATCACGCAGCCGAGCAGGATCGAAGTGGCCGGACGCTCTCCGATATTTTCCGCGGGGTAGGGATCCCGCTCCAGCGGCGAACCTGAAGACGCGAGCATCGCCATTCCGAAGCCGACCCTGCCTGCAATGCGCGAGAGAACAGTCGGGATCGGGGTCGCCGCGAGCAGGCGCGACCCCAGCATCGCCAGCTTGAGGAGCAACGGATGCGCGAACACGAAAAGAATGAGACGCGCAGTAAAAGGCGGGCGGCGCGCCTCGCGGAGCGTGGCGCGCGTTGCCTCGAGAAGATGCCCGTATGGAACTCCCGACGGGCACGCGGGCTCACATGCCCTGCAACCGAGACACCGGTCGATGTGCGCATGGACTGAATCATCGAATGGCGTAACGGTGCCTTCGAGAAGCGAGCGCATCAGAAATATGCGGCCGCGTGGGCTCTCGTTCTCGTCCTCCAGCGTAAGGTAGGTTGGACACGCTTGAAGACAGAATCCGCAATGCACACACGCGTTGATTCCGGGAAGTGCTGCCTCGAGAGGAGATCCGGGCAGCGCACACGCCGGTATTGCGTCGGCAGGAGGGGGCGAATCGTCGATGACGGTGAGAGGAATGCTCACGTGAGATTCCCGAGAATACCGGGATTGAGAATGTTTCCCGGATCGAACGCGTGCTTGACACTGCGGGAAAGGCGGTCCGACGTCACACTTGGCGAAAGCTCTGTCCACATGACGGAAGGGAGCCTCTCATACACCGTCGTCACGCCGCCGATCGACGCTGCGAGCGCGTGACACGCGGAACAGTCCACCGCAGACGCCGGCAGGATGCACCGGACGATTCCGAGCGATGGAGTTGCGTGCATCATCGCGCCCGCAATGCGCTCCATCGTGCCTTGCACAGCTGTCCACAGTTCAGCCACATGGCCAGGCAGCGTTGACAGTCGAATTACGACCGGCGGTTCGTCCTTCATTGTGCCGGCGCCCTCTATCAGTCGCAGCTGACCCCAGACTTCAGGTGGCACCTCATGCGCGCCGCCGAGTTTTCCAAGGGCATCGCGTTGTGCCTGCACGGCGGCCGCGTTGCCGCCGATCCGCACCAGCACCTGAGTCTTGCCGGGAAGGCCGATCTGTGCGGCTGTAGCCGAATCGAGCATCTCTACAGCGAACGGGGTTGCGGGTCCGTTGAGAATGGCCGCAATTCGCTGCGCCACACCGCCGGTGCCAACCGGCAGGTTCAGCGCGAGAGTAACCGGCTGAGATGAAGTCGAATAAAGACGCAGGGTCACCTCACTGATGACTCCCAGTGTTCCCCATGACCCCGTGATGAGACGCACCAGGTCGAATCCCGCTACGTTCTTCACGACCCGACCACCGCCCCGCACCAGCTTTCCTTCACCAGCAATGAACTCGA
>DATAIM010000237.1:0-3557 GCA_036262655.1 Gemmatimonadaceae bacterium
GCTCGATGAGGACGTCGTGTGCTTCCTTCCTTTGCTCGTCGCTCAGCGTCGCGTAGTAAAAGCCCCTCTCGACAAGAAGCCTGACCTCCGGATGGACCTGTGCGAATTCGTAGGCGTCGCGCTGCTTGTTCTCCGCCTTCCCCATCCACACGGCGTTCTTTCTGTATGCCTCGCATAGAAGGCGGCTTCCCGAATGTCCGCGGCAGAAGATCGGGAAAGGACCTTTCATGAACGGACGCGATCAGTCCATACGGGGATGAACGTCGACAAGGGTGTAAGTGTCTCACGCACCGACCCTTTATCGCGCCGTGGCGGTGGTGGGAAACGGCTCATCAGCAGGTCGAGCACGCATCCCTCGACAGACGTCCCCGGCTTGTACTTCCACGTCAGCTTGTACATTGGCGCATTGGAGTTGTCGATCGTTCGTCGCAGCTCGTCCGACAGAGGAGCAACGAGTTTCCAGATCAACGTAAAGGTCTCTCGAGGGCTGTGCGTGGGCGTTTCGTTCCAGATCTTTCGGCAGACCGGATCATGCGTGACGAGGCTCGCGAAATGGTAATGCAGAATGAAATACGGGTAAACCTTGAACGTGCGAAGGATGACCGGCGACACCCAGAGCTGCGACAGTCTCGGGTTGCGACTCAGAAAGGCGAGCATCTTTCTCTTCCGGTCGCGGGCGTCGCCCTTCATCCTGAACTCGTTGTTCGCGAAGAAATCCCGATGGGCTTCGAAGAAAGCATTAGGGAGCCGATTTCCCTTTTCGGCGGCGAGAAACCAGCTGCAGAGAATTCGCTCCGTTTTTTTCACCTTGAACATGGAGCGGATCAGACTCGGATTGTCGTTTAGCCAGGCGGCGGCGTCGAACTTGAATGCGAAGAACCCCGATCGCATGTAGTCTCCAAGCCACGAGTCGAGGGGCTTGCAGCAAAAGACGGTAGCGTCGGCCCACACGCCCCCGTACCTGCCGATGAGATAGAACCGCAGCAGGTTTGCGAGCTTGACGACGCTGATCTCCAGCCGCGCAAGCGTGTCGAGGGTTTCCTTGTCGACGTAATCAGCCAGATTGTCCTGACTTAAGGCGATTACCCGCCAGGTCGGATTGCTCAGCCTCCACGACCGCTCGCAAAGACGCACGACATCGGGAGCGTCATCGAAGCCCTGAAGCCAGAAAATCCAGACGACCCGATTGAAGTCGGTTGGCAGTTCCTTCATGCTGTGTTCGGGTGGCGATGGAAATTGCAGCGGAGCCCAAATCTAGTTTTGGTCCGGCCTCGGCGCAGCGTGTCAACCACCAAGGCCGCGCGGGAACACTCCCTCGATCCTTCGATACTCTTCACGGAAAAAGTCACGGAGATAGGCTGCCTGCGCTTCTCCCATCTCGGTTCGGAGCACCGAGCCCTTGACGTTGCGCGCTGGGACGGGCGGCATCTCTGGCGAGACGCCGAGGAAGGAGCAGATTTCCTCGAGCACGCCAACAGGTCTTTTCGCGATATCAGGGAAAAAAGTGACGTGCACACGTTGCTGACCAAACGCCGACGCCCAGCGCTCGTAGCTTACTGAAGGAAAGGACCTCCCGGCCGACTCCGAACGGCTCAGAAAGTCGGAGAGCATCTCGACGCTCGCTTTTTCTCGAAGAATTTCCCCTGAACGAGGACTCCTCCGTTCTGTGTCGGACATGACGTGCTTGCGGATGTGCATGTTGAACGACGACCAGGCTCTGCTGATCGGATCACGAACAATGAGGACGATCCTGAGCTCTGGAAACGCGGCCTTCACGGTCTTCACTTCCCGCTCTGAGAGTCCCGAGTAGGCGGGAGTGACGTCGCCGGACACGTTTCTCCCCTTTGACGTGAAGAGAGCGCGATAATCCGCGAGTCTATACCCGTTCGCGACCATGTGAACCCAGCGCTTCGCGAAATCAAGGTCACTCTCGGGATTCGGACTGGGGCGACCACCAATGACGGCAGCGTCGCCACCTTGCGGCGAGACAATCTCCAGGCTCCGCGCCAGGTTGGCGCGGTCGACATTCGCGCGCAGCTCCGGCTCAAGAAACTCTCGATCGAAAAAATGCATCTCGCGAATCGGCGGCATCCAGAAGCCGGGGCACCAGCGCAGGCTGTCGTAAAGCCATTTCGTGCCCGCCTTCTGCATGCCGATGCACAAAAAATCGGGTCCGGTCCCGGTATTGGAAAGTTTTGAGGTGGTCATCGAAGCCATCGAACGTGATTTCAGGTCGTGCGGTAAAGTATTCGTTGCGGTGATTATTGGCAGTTGATAATTTGGGGCAGGCCGCTGTCAGCAGAGCCCTGCCCTCGCTGCGGTTTCATTTTCCCCCGACATTCCAAACAACCGCCATACCTTCAGGTGGCGGTTCGAGCCGACTTCGGCGTTCAACGAATTTGTGGAGCTGCGGTATTGATGTACGCAAAAATGAACACCAGAAAAAATGCGGGAAGGCTCTCTGGCCTGGTTTATCTGGGGGTGATTGCGACTGTACTGCTCCTCATGTTCCTCTTGTGGGTACCCCCGCCAGTTTCCGCACATACGATACAGCGTGCTCAGGGAAAAACCTCTGACACTCTGTCGCGTCGCTTTGTCGCACACTCGGTCAAATGGTGGGAGCAATTCACCGACGATTTCCTGATGTGGTCGAACCGGCCTGGGACCCGGCGGGGAAAGGTCAACATCAACCGGCTTGGAATGCGGGGGCCCGAGTACCCGCTTTCACCGGCCCGAAATACTTACCGCATCGCTCTCCTTGGCTCCTCGATGACGCTCGGCCTGGGCGTTCCGTTCGAGCAGACTTTCGCATCAATCGTCGAGCAGCGCCTCAACCGCGAGGCGCCTGGCGTTCCCCGTCGGCGTTATGAAATTCTGAACTTTTCGGTGGGCGCCTACTCAACGTTGCAGCAGGTCGGAGTGATGGACCGAAAAGTGTTGGCTGTTAGGCCCGATGTTGTGCTGGTGGGCGTTTTTTCCGTCGAGACAGGAAGGATGACGGATTATCTCTCCCAGCTTGTGAAAACTGGCTATCCCATTCCTTACCCCTATGTGGAGCAGGCTATTCGCCGTACCGGGGCTACCGCGTCGATGGAACGACCTGAGTTCATTCGTCGGCTGAGTCCAATCAGCGAAGAGATCGTCAAATGGTCGTACCAGCATCTGGCGGACGTGGGCCGGAAGCATGGGTTCAAGGTCGTTGGCGTAGTGCTGCCGGAGCCGAGACCACGGCCACGCGGCAGGGCATATGGGGATATCGATGTTGCCGCACGGCTCGCCGCCAGTGCGGGACTTCCCCTGCTCGATCTGCGCGGCATGTACGATGGTGAGAATGTCGACTCTCTGCGGCTCGGCGGGGAGTCCGGCGCAAATCCGCACTGGAATGCGAGGGGCCATAGACTGGCAGCGGACAAATTCTTCTCGGTGCTCCGCGCAAACGACGCGCGAACATTACAACTTGGATTCCGCAACTGAGGCTTCTGTGACCGCAGGCAATAGTTCGATCGCTCCAGCGTCCTCCTCCGCGGGTGGCGAAGCTGTTTCTTTGAGCTCCCGGC
>DATAIM010000238.1:0-11644 GCA_036262655.1 Gemmatimonadaceae bacterium
GGGCTGCCATCTTCGCGCGAAAGCACAACAACAACAACAACCACCACCACCAGGCTCGCACGCCGGCCTGCCGATACAGTCGTTGAGCTCGCGTCCGATCCCGGGCCGATCCTGCTCGCACCGCCCGCTGATGCGGAAAGAACTCCCCGCGCCGCAACGGTTGTCGCCCTCCCGTTCTCGCGAAAGCCCGTATCCGACGATCATTCGATTCGCGCGGTCCCGGACATTCGTGGACTCTCACTCAGGGCAGCGGTTCGCGCTTTGCATAGTGCGGGGTTCCGGGTGGTCCTGGCGCGATCGCAGAGCACGCCGACACTTCCGGCAGCCGGTACGCTTCTGCCAAAGGGCAGCGTAATCAAACTTCAGCACACTCCGTGATGCGCTTTCAGCTCGGCAGAATAGTGGAAGCTCTCGGTAAGGCTGGGCTGCTCGAGGAAACCCACGGCGATCTTCCTGAGTCGGTCGAAGGGATCTCGGACGACAGCCGCCATGTCGTTGCGGGCTCCCTGTTCATCGCGATCCGCGGCTCGGCGCGGGACGGGCACGACTATCTTCCGCGTGCGCGCGACCTTGGAGCTGCCGCAGCGCTCGTCGAGGATGGCAGTCGCACCAGTTTGCCCGCGATAGTCGTTCGCGAAGGCCGGAAGGCGGCCGCCATCGCCGCCGGAGCTGCATACGGCGACCCCTCGCGCGAGCTGCGGATGATTGGCATCACCGGCACGAACGGGAAGAGCACCACTGCCGGGATACTTCGCCACCTTCTCGACAGCCCGCGCTCGAGAGCCGCGTCAATTGGAACTCTGGGCGTTCTTCTCGGGACTGAGGGCGAGGTTGTGCCCGGTGGCGCTGAGCTCACGACCCCTGGCCCGGTCGAGCTGCAGCGTGTTCTTCGAGAGCTGGTGGATCGAGGCGTGAAGACGGTCGCGATGGAGGTCTCATCCCACAGTCTCGATCAGCGGCGCATCGACGGCCTGACGTTCAACGCGGTCGTGTTCACGAACCTCACGCGCGATCATCTCGATTACCACGAGACGATGGAAGCGTATTTCGCTGCGAAGGCGAGACTGATGGAGTACCTCGAGCCGACGGGGACCGCGGCTATCAATATTGATGATTCACATTGGAGCGCGCTTCCGTCCACCCGGCGGAAGATTTTATTCGGCGTGGATAAGCGCGCGAATGTGAGAGCGACCGATGTCCGGTTCTCGCCGAGTGGAAGTGAGTGGACTCTTGTCCATGGGAACGAGTCGATTCCCGTGAACCTGCCTCTTATCGGTGATGTCAACGTCCACAATGCTCTTGGGGCGGTGGCCGTGGGCCTCACACTTGGAGCATCTCTGCATGAGCTGGCCACAGGGCTCGGCAGCTTACCCCAGGTGCCGGGCAGACTCGAGGTGATCTGGCAACGGCCGACTGTTCTCAGGGACTACGCGCATACGCCGGACGCGATCGAGCGTTCACTCGCTGCAATTCGGCCGTTCACGAGCGGGCGCCTCATCCTTGTCTTCGGCTGTGGCGGCGACAGAGACCGCGGGAAGCGCCCGGAGATGGGCCAGGCCGCCGAAGCGGGGGCTGATCTGGTGATCATCACTAACGACAACCCGCGCACCGAGGATCCCGAGCAGATCCTCGACGACATCGAAACCGGAATGACGCCTGGACGGCATCTGCGGATTACGCGCCGGAAGGCAGCAATACAGCGCGCGCTCGAAGAAGCTCACAACGGAGACGTTGTGCTGCTTGCGGGGAAGGGGCATGAGACTTACCAGATCGTTGGAACGGTCAAGCTTCCATTCGACGAGAAGGCGATCGTTCGCGAGATGATGACAGGTCACCCGAATTGACATTCTGGACGCTGGACCGCGTCGCCGACGCCCTCGGCGGAAGCGCGAATCACCCGCGGGGCGCGGACACGCTCTCAGGAATAACGACAGATTCGCGGTCGGTAGCGTCGGGGCAGATGTTCGTAGCTCTCGTAGGCGACAGATTCGACGGACACGATTTCGTGAGGACAGCGGTGGGGCACGGAGCGAAAGCAGTGGTGGCGTCGAGATCGCTCCCTGATCCCGGTGTCCCGGTATTCCAGGTGCCTGACACTCTCGTCGCCCTTGGTAGCCTCGGCGCGTACCGACGCCGTGCGTGGGGCGGGAAGGTCGTGATGGTCGCCGGAAGCAACGGGAAGACGACGACAAAAGATCTCATCCGCGCAGCTCTTTCCAAGGCGGTGAAAGTTCACGCTACCACCGGCAACCTGAACAACCGCATCGGCGTCCCTCTCACCCTTCTTGCCGTCGGCGACGATTCACAGGTAGCCGTTATCGAAGCGGGGACCAACCTTCCTGGCGAAGTCGAAATACTCAGGTCCATGATGAGCCCCGAAATTTCGGTCGTGACGTCGATCGGCGAAGAACACCTCGAAGGTCTCGGAGATATCGAGGGAGTTCTGAAAGAGGAGTCGGCCGCGTTTGACGGTGTCCCGATTGCGGTCACTCCCGCGTCGCAGCCGGAGATTGGCGAGGCTGCACGATTACGCGCTACATCTGTGATAACGGCGGGCCTCGACGAAGGAGATTTGAGGCCGTCGGCCTGGAGGATCCGGACGGACGGCGTTGGAACTCTCGAGTTCGGTACCCTCGCGCTGACGCCCCCGTTGCGCGGACTCCACAACCTTCGAAACACGATGCTTGCGATGGCGGTCGCACGATCGCTTGGCATCGCCGATGAAATCGCAGCCCGCGGAATCGAGGAGATGCCCGTGCCGAAAATGCGCTCCGCGTGGCAGCAGCTTGGCAGGGCGACGCTCGTCAACGATGCATACAACGCAAATCCCGGTTCCACGCGGGCGGCACTGGACCTTATGAAGAACGTCGGATCAGGTCGGCAGCGCGTCGTCGTCCTCGGAACTATGCGCGAGCTTGGCGAAGCCGCGGAACGTTGTCACGATGACATCAGCAGGATCGCGCTCGAATCGGGAGCCGACGTAGTAGCCGGCGTTGGCGACTTTGCCGCCTCCCTCGCGCGCGTTGGCGGTCATGACGAGCGCATCGTTGCCGCGGACACGGTAGAGGACTTGTGGCCGAGGCTGGCTCCGCGCCTAGAGCCGGACGCGGTTATTCTATTGAAAGCATCGCGCGGGGTGCAGCTCGAGCAACTCGTTCCACATCTGACAACCTGGGCCAATTCCTAGTGCTCAACTACCTGCTGGTTCCGCTGGTCAGGGAGTTCGGTTTCCTGCGCATCTTCAACTACATCTCGTTTCGAGCTGCAGGAGCTGCTGTCACGGCTCTTGTCGTTTCCTTCATCGTCGGGCCCATAATCATCCGCCGCCTGCGCCGCATGCGGCTGCATCAGGTGATTCGAGAAGGCACTCCCGACAGTCATCAGGAAAAAAAGCGAACGCCGACGATGGGTGGCCTCATAATCCTCGCGGCCACTCTGATTCCCACAATCCTCTGGTCGAAGCTCAACAATCGCTACGTGCTGATCGCGATGTTCGTGATGCTCTGGATGGGAATCATCGGTTTTTTCGACGATTTCCTGAAACTGAAGCAGCGTCAGGCCGGCAAAAAAAACACCGGGCTGATCGAGAGCTACAAGTTGATTGGACAGATATCCGTAAGCATAGCGCTTGGCTGGTACCTGTGGCATTACCCGCTCTCTACACTTCCGGGAGCCTCCACCACGCTGCCGTTCTATAAGTACATCCTCATCATTCCGACGCTCGCCTGGGTGTATGTTCTTTTTGTCGCGTTCGTTCTGACCGGTACGAGTAACGCGGTAAACGTGACCGATGGGCTGGACGGACTCGCAGCCGGACTGACGGCGATCGCAGTGCTGACTCTCGCGCTCTTCGCCTACGTCATCGGGCGGATCGACGCCGCGTCGTACCTCCAGGTTTTCTACCTACGCGGCGCTGGAGAGCTGACGGTATTCTGCGCGGCGATCATGGGCGCGTGTATAGGATTTCTCTGGTACAACACCCATCCCGCTCAGGTATTCATGGGCGATACAGGCTCGCTTGCGCTCGGCGGCGCGCTCGGAGCCATCGCGATCCTCCTCAAGTCCGAGTTCGTTCTGCTGCTGGTGGGCGGTGTATTCGTCGCTGAGATGATGTCGGTCATCCTTCAGCGTGTGGTGTTCAAGATCCTCAAGAAACTGAAGGGCGTCGAGTACGCGCAGTCACACCGTGTATTCCGCCTTGCTCCACTGCACCATCACTTCGAGAAGGGTGGCTGGGACGAAAGCCAGGTGGTGGTACGATTCTGGATTCTCGGAATCCTGTGCGCATTCGTGGCTTTGAGCACCCTGAAGCTGAGATGACGAGCGTGGAAACGCACGAAGAAGGGGAGGTGGCGGTCCTCGGGCTCGGCAGGAGCGGAACAGCCGCGGCGAAGCTCCTGCTGGCCGACGGGAAGCCGGTCTACGTTTCCGACGCGGGTTCGGCGCTGGTGCTGCAGGACAGCGCGCGTCTCCTGCGTGATCTCGGAGCCTCGGTTGACGTCGGTGCGCACGATCTGGATCGCATCCGCCGCGCTGCATATGTGGTAGTGAGCCCCGGTATCAGTCCCGACGCTTCGCCGATCGCGGCGGCGCGCGAAGCGGGCACTCCGCTTGTAAGTGAAATCGAAGTAGCGGTGAGCTACCTCGAGGAGACTCGCGTCATCGCCATAACCGGCACGAACGGCAAGACGACCACAACGTCCCTTATCGGACACATCCTTCGGTCACTCGACGAGGATGCGGTCGATGCCGGAAATATCGGTACACCGCTGTCCGATTTCGTGAGGCGTGACCAGCGCCCCGACTGGATAGCGCTCGAGATATCGTCGTTCCAGCTCCACGACTCGCCAAGCCTCGCACCGGACGTCGGTGTTCTGACCAATCTCAGCCCGGATCACCTGGACCGCTACGCAACAGTAGAGGACTATTACGCAGACAAGGCGCTGCTCTTCAGCAACGCCTCCGACGCTTCACGCTGGGTTCTCAACGCCGACGATGCGAGAGTTACCTCGATGGCGGCGGAGGTAGCGGGCGAAAAGTTCGGTTTCTCTCTCGAGCGCGAGGCCGAAGCCTGGCTCGATCGAGAGTCGAACATGCTGCGGTTGTTCGGCGAGCCCCTCATCGGGCGCGATGAGATCACTCTGCTGGGTGATCACAACATCGCCAATGCATTGGCGGCAGCCCTCGCGGTATCTGTCGCTGACGAGCGGTTCCGGACAAATGATGCGCGGGAGGGAATCGCCGCAGCGCTGCAAACTTTCAGATCTCTGGCTCACCGGCTCGAGATCGTAGGTGAAACTGACGGCGTGCAGTGGATAAATGACTCGAAGGCGACGAACGTGAGCTCGGCGCGCGTGGCCATCGAAGGCATGCGCCGGCCGACGATTCTTCTTCTCGGCGGGCGGCACAAGGGGGAGCCGTATACGGGGCTTGCGGATGCGATCCGGAAGTCCGTGAAGAAGGTCATCGCGTACGGGGAAGCGGGCCCGATCATAGCCAAAGATCTGACCGGTGTTGTCCCTGTCGAGGAGGCGAGGTCCGATTTCGAAGAGGTAATACAGCGGGCTCGTCAAAGCGCTGAGTCTGGGGACGCCATACTCCTCTCACCCGCCTGCTCGAGCTTCGACATGTTCAGAAACTACGAGGAACGCGGTGCTCGGTTCAAAGAGCTCGCGTTGGGCGACTAGAATGGCGACAACTGTCGCTGATGTCAGATACCGGTGGTACATGGGCGCCGAAGCGCGCCTTCTTCTCCTGATTACCGCCTGCCTTCTCGCGTTTGGCCTCGCGACTGTCTACAGCGCGAGCGCGATTCTCGCGCAGAGCAAGGGATTAGGCAACACCTATTTTCTGCTGAGACATCTGATGGGTGTTGGAACGGGCCTCGTGGTGCTCGCGATCTTCGCGAAAGTCGACGCCGAGCTCTGGAGCAGGTACGCGTGGCCCCTGATGATTGTAGCGATTGTACTGCTCCTGTTGATCATTCTCCCATTCACTGAATCGATCGCGCCGCGTACGCGCGGCTCGCGGCGGTTTCTCATTGGCTCCTCCCTGCAGCCTTCAGAGCTCGGGAAAATTGCAGTGATCATGTGGACGTCCATGCTCGTCGTGAAAAAAGGCGACGCCCTGAGAGGTCTCACAAAAGGTCTACTCCCTTTTCTCGTGGTCGTGGGAGTGCTTGACATCCTTGTTGCGCTTGAGCCCGACCTCTCCGTGGCGATGATGTACACCCTTATCATGGGAATCATTCTGTTCGCTGGAGGGGTACGCATCGGTCATTTCGTGGTGCTCGGCATCGTTGCGATTCCGTTGTTGTGGGGTCAGCTCCAGCGCCTCAATTATGCGCTGCTGAGGATGACGGCTTTCTTCGACCCCGGCGGTGCACCAACGCATGTCAGCGACCAGCTGAGGCAGTCACTGATCGCAGTCGGATCGGGCCAGCTGTTCGGTCTCGGGTTTGGACGGGGAAGGCAGCAGCTCGGATTCCTTCCGCTCGCATACGATGACTTCATCGCCGGATCGATCGGCGAAGAGTGGGGATTTGCCGGACTATTGCTGCTGATTCTCGCCTTCAGCGCCTATGCGTTTCTCGGGTTCAGGATCGCGAAGAATGCGCGCTCGCCCTTTCTTCAGCTCGCCGCTGTCGGAATCACGTCGACTGTCGTCATTACCGCTTTCCTGCACATTGGCGTCGCCATCGGGCTTCTTCCTACCACTGGCCTGACCCTGCCATTCATTTCGTTCGGGCGCTCCAACATGGTCCTCTCGATGTTGATGACGGGCATACTGGTGAACATCGGCAGCACACGGGAAAAGGTGATGGGGTCACGCGCCACTGATCCGTCGTTCACCCTCCAGCGGGCGTAGGTTGCGCGTTCTCTTCGCCGGAGGCGGCACCGGCGGACATCTGTATCCCGGGCTGGCAATCGCGCGTGCAATGCGGCATATCGCCCCGGAGGTAGACCCTTTCTTCATCGGTGCCTTGCGTGGAATCGAGCGGACCGTGCTTCCAACGACGGAATTCCCTCACCAGCTGCTCGACCTCCATCCACTCTACAGGTCGAGACCGTGGGAAAACTGGAAAACCATTCGCGGCGCCGCGTCCGCATGGGCGAGCCTCGGGCGCCTTGTTGCCGCGGAAAGACCTGCGTTCGTGGTGGGTACTGGCGGGTATGCCTCGGGCCTCGCCCTCGCCTATGCAGTGATGCATGGGATCCCATACGCCATACAGGAGCAGAACAGCTTCCCAGGCCTGACAACGCGATTTTTCTCCCGTTTCGCGAGGCAGGTTCATAACGGCTTTCCCGAGGCTGCGGCACACCTTCATCCGGGCAGCCGCACCAGAATTTTCGATTCCGGCAATCCCATCGAGCCTCCCGCCGATCCACGTCCCGGCAGAGCGGCTGCACGTCTCGCCTGGGGCTTTTCACCTGGAGAAGGACGAGTGATGCTCGTCTACGGCGGAAGTCAGGGATCGAAAGCGATCAACGACGTCGTCGCAGACTGGTTGAGGCGAGGGGTCCCCGCTGATCTGTCCGTCATCTGGGCAACGGGCAGGAATACTCACGCAGACTACGCCGCACTCGAAGGGGATCGCGTGCGGGTGCGTCCGTACATATCACCGATGTCCGACGCGTACGCGGCTGCAGACTTTGCCTTGTCACGCGGCGGCGCAATGGCGACGGCAGAGCTTTGTGCGTGGGGAATCCCGCCGATAGTTGTGCCGCTGCCAACCGCCGCGGCGGACCACCAGACGGCGAATGCACGCGCTCTCGCAGCGGCCGGCGCCGCCGAGCTGATTCCACAGGCCGCGTTGTCGCCGGACTCGCTCGACCGATCTGTCCGATCCCTTCTGGATGATTCGATGCTGCTCGATCAGCGATCACGCGCAGTGCTGGCTCGCGCGCGCCCCAACGCGGCGGAGGAGATCGCGCGACATGTTCTCGAGCTCGGAAGGGAATGATCCACCTTGAGCAGAAAGACACGTCTTCCAGATTGACCTCTTCTCTATGACCAACACGCCACCAGACAGATCGCGCCCGGTTCATTTCATCGGCATCGCCGGCGCGGGAATGAGCGCGCTCGCGGAGCTTTTCGTCCGGCGTGGCTACCAGGTGACCGGCTGCGATGCGAACGTGTCATCGGTCGGCGATCTCGAGCGACTTGGCATTCGCGTACTTCAGGGACACGACCCCTCTCACGTGGACGGCGCCGCTGAGATCGTCGTGACCTCCGCCGTGCGAAAAGATCATCCAGAGCTGGAGCGCGCTCGCGAGCTGGGCATTCCAGTCACGCGTCGCGCTGAAGCGCTGGGACGAGCCGTGTCGGGTGGGGAGCTGGTCGGGGTCGCAGGCACTCATGGGAAGACGACGACGACCGTAATGACTACTCAGGCTTTGGCGTCGGCTGGCCTCGATCCCACGGGAATTGCAGGAGGGCGCGTTGGTGCATGGAACGGAAATCTCAGCGAGGGCGGCGACCGCCTGTTCGTCGTAGAGGCGGACGAGTATGATCGCTCGTTTCACGCTCTTGCTCCCACGGTCGCGGTCGTGACGAACATGGAGGCCGATCATCTCGACATCTATCCAGGCGGCCTCGCAGAGATCCGGGATGCTTTCGCGCGTTACATTCGCAGCGCCCGGGCGATAGTGCTCTGCGGCGATGATGCAGGCGCCTCGAGTCTGCCGACGCCAAGCACTGCCGAAGTCATTCGCTATGGAACGACGGCTTCGTCGGCGCGTCTCGTGGCGACAGACATTCACTCCGGCAATGGCGGCTCGACGTTCAGCTGTGTCTATGACGGAAAAGCCCTTGGCCAGCTGCGGCTGTCAGTCCCCGGAGTCCACAACGTCAGGAATGCGCTTGCCGCAGTGTCGGCGGGAATTGCGCTCGGTGTCGAGTTCCCGGAAATGCGCGGCGGCCTCGAGTCATTCACGGGAGTAGAGCGTCGGTTCCAGAGAATCGGGGAGGCCCGCGGCGTGACGATCATCGATGACTACGCGCACCATCCAACCGAGATTGCGGCGACTCTCGAGGCAGCGCGATCAGCTTTCAAAGGGCGGCGGATACTCGCGGCATTCCAGCCACACCTCTATTCGCGGACTCGCGATTTCCACGCGGACTTCGCATCCGCTCTCTCTCTCGCGGATCTCGTCTTTCTCGCTGACCTGTATCCTGCGCGCGAGCAGCCCATAGAGGGAGTGTCATCGAAGATCATCTCCGACCCAATGCGCGAACATGGTCACGCACCGGTATGGGAAGGACCACGCGATCAGCTTGCTTCGGCGCTTCGCGAAACGGTGCGCGAAGGGGACGTAGTGATCACGATCGGCGCCGGCGACATCACGCGGACAGGTCCGGAGCTGCTCACGTTGCTCGAGAAACTGCGTTGACCGAGCCGCTCGCGCGGGAGACCGAGGCGCCGGTTCGCGGGCGACGCTGGGCGCGGATCGCGGTCACGGTGCTCCTTCTCCTCCTGCTCCCCGCATCATGGCTTGCCCGTCGCGGAGCGGCGAAGCTCGAATTCTTTCACCTGCGCACGGTTGCTGTTGAAGGAACTAGGTACCTCTCGCCAGAGAGCGTGATAGAGCGGCTTGCTGTCGATACGCTGCGGTCAGTTTGGGATGACACTGAGCCCCTTGCCGCGAGGCTGCGTACGATGCCGCAGGTCGGGGAAGTGACAATCCGGCGGAAGCTCCCGGGTACGCTGGTCGTCAGTATTCGTGAGAATCTTCCGGTGGCATTGGCTGCCAGTCCGCGGGGGCTCGAGCCCGTTGACGATCGCGGGGTTGTTCTCCCGATCGATCCAACGCGGGACGATCTGGATCTCCCGATCGTAGCGGCGCGAGACGAGCGGATTCTCTCGCTTCTCGGCGACGCGCGCGCGAACAACGCAGTGTTGTTTCATCGCATCAGCGAGGTTGCACGAGACGGTCATGGTGGCCTCGTCATCTTCATTCTGCCCACAGATTGGGAGCGTGGGGCTCGAGCTCCGGCCGCGAGCGGGGATTCACTGGGGGGCAGTGAGTCGCCCTCGGTACCAGCGATGCTTCGCGTTCGCGCGGCATTGGGGGTGTCAGCCGCGCGATTGGCCGATATCTTTCCCGTCGAGTCTGACCTGTTGCGGCGCCGGGCACATGTCGCCGAGCTCGACCTACGCTACCGCGATCAGGTGATCGCAAGGCTTCAATGAATCCTGAACGTGTCATCGCCGGGCTTGATATCGGCTCCGCGAAAACGACGGTATTGATCGCCGAGGCGACCGGCGATCTGCATCGTCGGACGTCGCTGAAGATCCTCGGCGTCGGACAGACACGTACTACCGGATTGCGCCGCGGCATCGTCGCTGACATCGAGGAGACAACGCGCTCGATCAAGAAGGCGATCGAGGATGCCGAGCGGATGGCGGGCACGAAGATCGAGTCGATCTACGCGGGGATCGCCGGCGAACACGTGAGCGCCATGACCAGCACGGGCATAGTTGCCGTAAACGGTGACGAGATATCCCGTGCGGACGTAAGCCGCGCCAATGAAGTTGCCCGAGCGCAGCCGATTCCTCAGGATCGCGAGCTGCTTCACGCCATCCCGCAGGAATACACGGTCGACAAGAACCAGGGGATACGCGATCCGATCGGGATGATCGGAACGCGCCTGGAGACGGAGATGTATCTCGTCACCATCGGCAGTTCCCCTGCGACTCACCTCCGGAGGGCGGTCGAGCGCGCAGGCTATCAGGTCAGGGAGCTGGTACTGGAGCCACTGGCGAGCGCTCTCGCCGTTCTCACCGAAGACGAGAAGGAGCTCGGAGTCGCGCTCGTAGAGATGGGAGCAGGCACAACCGACATTGCGATCTTCCATGAAGGAAAGATCCGGCATCTGAAGACCGTCGGGTTCGGCGGAAGCAACGTGACGAGCGACATCGTACAGGGAATCGGCGTGACACAGGCGGACGCGGAGCGGCTGAAGGAGCGCTATGGCTGCGCGTACGAGCCGATGGTCGATCCCGAGGACATCGTCGAGCTGCCGAGCACCGTCGCGCAGGGGGAGCGTCACATTCCGCGCGAAGTTCTCGCACATATCATCCATCAGCGAATCGACGAGATTTTCTCTCTCGTGCATTCGGAGATACAGCGTGCCGGATATGCGAACCGGTTGAGCGGCGGTATTGTCGTAACCGGTGGTGCGGCAGCGATGCAGGGTGTGGGGGAGCTCGCCGCGGATGTTTTCGGTACGGGAGTCCGGATCGGAATACCGACGGAAAATATCGGAGGTCTCGCGGACTCGGTTGAGGCGCCACGGTTCTCGACAGTCGTCGGTCTCGCGTTGTACGGAGCGAACAGAATGGCGATCGGAGGTGCCTCGGCGGGAGGGAAGCGGAGGGCTATTTCCTCCCCGAATGTGGACCGGCTTGCGCAGCGCGTGAAAACGTGGCTGCAGGATTTCTTTTAGCCTCGAGCGGGCCGGTCAAGCTGCTGCTGCCGCGCAGCTTGACTCTCTCCACATCAAAAAGTTTCCCATATACCGCGGATTGTGGGAAAGCCGGTCGTTGCTGCGTCCTGAGAAATTCTTTTGCGCGGCCATTATTTCCTATTGGAACGCGTGAGGAAGCGCATATATATTGGCCGTCCGCTCTTCCCAACCAAGA
>DATAIM010000239.1:0-6374 GCA_036262655.1 Gemmatimonadaceae bacterium
GCACGATCGCGAAAATATTCGCCATGGCGCTCACTTGCTCCGCACTACTGGGAGCCGCTGCTCGGACACTCGAAAGAGACCGGCTTCGAGCTCGGTGCAGCGACAAGTGGCAATGACATTGTCGGACGACACGGCTACTACGTGGAAGCCTTGTACCGTTCCCGGTACCGTGAGACCGAGGCGTACGGAGCGTATCAGTACGCGGGACTCGGGCAGCCATATCTCAACTTCACGGCGAGCCAGGAGTGGGAGCATTTCTCCGTGTTCGACTCGGTGTCCCGCGTAGGCGGGCTGACCCGCCGCGCCCGAGTGGGAGGAGTCAGCGCGAGTCTTGTGCGTCCCCGGGCTCGGTCGTTTGCGTCGGTGTCGATTGGTGGCGAGCTCGAGGCGCGGACGTACACCACTGATCCCGCTGCGCTGCTCGGCGATCTTCCGCCCGTCTTCGGGAAGCCGCGCCAGTATCCGTCCGTGTTCGCCAGTGCGTCCTGGTCGAATACACGGCGGCCATCGTTGAGCATCTCGCGCGAGGATGGGGTGTCGCTCAGCGCTGTTACGCGTGAGCGATGGGAAAGCGGCAACCGATCCACTGCGAGCCGGAGCGTCGTTGGAGTGGCGGGCCTCTTCAAGTCTCTCGATCTTCCGGGATTCGCGCACCACGTCGTCGCGGTGCGTCTGGCGGGCGGCTATGCGGATCGTCGCGCGATCACGAGCTTCTCTGTCGGGGGGCTGAGCGGTGGCAGCCTCGCCGTCCTCGGCGGAGTTACGATCGGAGACGAGCGGAGAACGTTCGGTGTGCGCGGATTTCCACCATCGGCCGAGCAGGGGATTCGCGCGCTTGCCGGGACCTTCGAGTACCGTGCGCCGATCGCCGCACCTTCGCGGCGCGTCCCATTCATCCCGATCCTGTTCGACCGAATATCGATTGCAGGCTTCGGTGAGGCGGGCCGTGCCTACTGTCCCGGATCGTCGGGAGACAATCAGATCTGTCGTGCGCAGCGCGGCGGCCCATGGATTGGCTCGACGGGTGCCGAGATCGACTTCGACACTGCTATTCAATACGATGTGCCCGCACGCCTGCGCCTTGGGGTGGCCGTGCCGGTACTGAACCGTTCCGCGGGCAATGCTGAGGCAGCGAGTGTGTACTTCACGCTGGGTTCTTCGTTCTAGCTCGCTTCCGTGAGAGAGTGTGGAGCTAACCAGCGAAGCCGCGGACAACGCTGGATCCGTCACAGAGAGGAGTCGGCGGGCGGATAGCGCGGCGGTAGCGCGCCGAGGTTTTGTGAAGGCGCTTTGGGCACAAAGGGGCCCCGTTTGTGCACGTGATTGCGGGCAAAGGCGGATGTTCCGAGTGGAAATCTGCAGCCGCGAGATTCATTCGTGATGTGGATACTTCAACCTGTTGCGGGGTATAGAGTTACGCCTGCACTGGCGCGGAAACACGAACGCGGTTAATCTGCGCACCCCGACCGTGATTCCGATCCCCGAACAGCGTTAGAGCCGTCGCTGTTGACATCCCAATATTTCCGCGGAGAGTTGTATTAATGCCAATCCCAGCCAGTCCCCCTGCCAGCCCCGCCCAGCTCAATCAGAATGCGCGGACAGTCATCGAAAAGCGCTATCTGATAAAAGACGCTGCCGGTAAGCCGACAGAGCAGCCGGAGGATATGTTCTGGCGCGTTGCCAGTACGGTGGCCGAGGCGGACAGGCGATATGGCGCGGGGGACGGGGAAGTCACAACGGCGGCACAGGAATTTTATGACCTGATGACGCAGCGCCGGTTCGAGCCGAACTCACCGACTCTCATGAACGCAGGGCGTCCGCTCGGTCAGCTTTCTGCGTGCTTCGTTCTGCCGGTGGAGGATTCGCTGTCGAATGGCCACAACGGCATTTACGACACGCTTCGCTCGATGGCTCTCATCCACCAGTCCGGTGGAGGAACCGGCTTCAGCTTCTCGCGGCTGCGCGGATGCGGATCGATGGTCCGGTCCACGACGGGAGTAGCGTCCGGGCCGGTGTCGTTCATGAAGCTTTACGATGCGTCGACGGACGCTGTGAAGCAGGGTGGCACACGCCGCGGCGCGAACATGGGAATTCTGCGCGTCGATCACCCCGACATCATGACGTTCATCGACTGCAAGGAAGATCTGACCCAGATCACCAACTTCAACATCTCGGTCGCGGTAACGACGGTCTTCATGGAAGCGGTGAAGGCGGGAACGACCTACGATCTCGTGGACCCGTCGAGCGGGAAGGTCACGGGCCAGCAGGACGCGCGCGAAGTGTGGGAGAAGATGATCGATGGCGCCTGGAGAACCGGAGAACCGGGATGCTTCTTCGTCGACGAAGCGAACCGGTACAACCCGGTTCCTCACGTCGGTTCGTATGAAGCCACGAATCCCTGCGGGGAGCAGCCGCTCCTTCCGTACGATGTGTGCAATCTCGGGTCGATCAACATCGGGTATTACGTCGCAAACGGGGAGCTCGATTGGAGTGCGCTCGCCACGGACATCCATACATCGGTGCGTTTTCTCGACAACATCATCGACGTCAACAAGTACCCGCTTCCAGAAATCGATGCGCTCTCGAAGCGCATTCGTCGCATTGGATTCGGCGTGATGGGCTTTGCGGATGCGCTCGTCAAGCTTGGCATTCCCTACAACACCGAAGAGGGCGTGGACTTCGGCCGGCGGCTGCAGAAGTTCGTCGACGTCGAGTCGAAACGGGAAAGCGAGCGGCTGGCGGATGAGCGAGGCCCCTTCCCGGAATGGGCTCGATCGATCTGGGGCCCGGATGAAACCTGTGCCCGCGACTCAGCGGGCAGGCGGATCCGCCCGATGCAGATGCTCCGCAACTGCAACGTCAACACCATTGCACCTACTGGAACGATCTCGATAATCGCTGGCTGTTCCTCGGGAATCGAGCCGCTGTTTGCAGTTGCTTTCATGCGCAATCAGGCGGGCGCGATGATGCCGGACGTGAACGAGGATTTTCTCGCGATCGCGCGGTCCGAGGGCTGGTACTCCGACGAGCTGATCGAGAAGATCGCCACTCAGGGTCATATCCACTTCGACGAAGTCCCGGAGAAGTGGCAGCGTGTATTCGTCACGGCGCACGACATCACTCCGGAGTGGCACGTGCGCATGCAGGCAGCTTTCCAGGAGAACTGCGACTCTGCCATCTCGAAGACGACGAACTTTCCGCATTCCGCATCCCGCGAGGACGTGCGCGAGATCTATGAGCTCGCCTACGACCTGAAGTGCAAGGGTGTGACGGTTTACCGCGATGGCTCGCGCGACAACCAGGTCCTTTCGACGGGAGCCACCGCGACCGCGAAAGCCGAGCGGGAAGGGAAGCTCGACGTCCGAGGTGAAGTTGGTGACCTGAAGGGGACGATCTCCGAGCTCGAAGCCGAGATCGCAAAACTGCGAAAGGATCTGTTCGATGCCGAGGCAGAGAACCTTCAGCGTCGTCAGAAGAGAGCGCGCCCCGACACACTTCGCGGAACCACCTCGAGGATGGAAACGCCGCTCGGCACGATGTTCGTGAACATCACTGAGGACGACCGGGGCCAGCCATTCGAGGTGTTCATCAATCTCGGCAAGGCCGGCGGTGCGGCGATGGCCGATGTCGAAGCTATCGGGCGGTTGATCTCGCTCGCGCTGCGGTCGGGAATCTCCATTCAGGCGATCCATCGCCAGCTCCGGGGAATCGCGTCTGATCGCGCAATCGGGCTCGGACCGAACAAGGTTCTCTCTGTTCCGGATGCAATCGGCATCGCGCTCGAGTCGTGGATGCGTCAGAAGCAGGGGGTGCAGCAGGATCTGCTCCGGGCCGAGGCGCCCTCAGCGGGTGAGTCGGTTGTAAGTGCGGCTCCTGTGCCGGCTCCGTCGGGTGGCATACGCGCGCAGTACGAATTCGAGAGCGTAAATCGCGATCAGTCGTTCATGGGTACGTGCCCGGATTGCGGATCCCAGATGGAGTTCGCAGAAGGCTGCGCGAAATGCCACGTTTGCGGCTTCTCGGAATGCGGGTGAGGGGAGATGAGCAGGAAGAAGCCCGCTGCACTCTGCAGCGGGCTTTTTATTTTCTGCGCGATTCCTGGTGCTGCGAGCGAGCGTGATCTGCCGGCTTTTGCGTCGCAGGCGCCTCCCTAAAACGCGTCCCCGTGATCACGCATTCTGATCAGCTCCTCGAGCGGGGGCATCGACCCCTGGCGCTCGCGGGCGCGTCGCGCGAACTCGACCGTGACTCCGTGATCACGCAGGCGGACCAGCTCCTCGAGCGTCGGTGAGTATCCGAGCCTTCGGAAGCCATCTACGAAGGATGCAGTTACGCCGTGATCGCGCGCGTTGACCAGCTGCTCCGCGGACAATCCGCTTTGTCCCAGCTGTCGCAAGTCTTCGATGAAGCTGTCTGTGACACCGTGATCGCGCAGCTCGAGCAGCTGCGAGGTGCTCAACCGGCCCATCCCGGAGGCGCGCATGCCCGAGATGTAGGATGGCGTGACGCCATGATCCCTCAAATCGAGTAGCTCACCTGTCGACAGTTTCGAGTAGCCATTCCCGGCGAGGCCGCTGATGAACGCGGGAGTAACGCCGTGATCGCGCAGCTCGATGAGCTTTTCGGTATCGCCGACTCGATAACCCAGTTGGCCGAGACCGCGAACGAAATCGAAACGCGCGCCATGCATTCCCATTCGGACCAGGCCGCTGACAGTTGGTCGCATGTAACCCTGCGCCTTGAGCTCGTCCACGAGCGCGTACCCGACGTCATGAAGGGCGAGCTGAAATTGCTCTTTATCATCTGGCCTGTGGTAACCCCGTCGGACGAGCTGCTCGCGAAACTGGGGATCCGCTCGAAACTCGAATTCGCCACGTCCCCAGCCGGATCCGACGCGTCCGTCGAAGCTGAAGGTCCCCGCATCGCGTTTCAAGGTGAATCGCGCTGGCGCGGACGGACCCGTCAGCTGCGAGATCGACAGGCCCTGGAGACCTGAAAGTGGCAGAGTGAAGGAAGTCGAGTTATTCGAGCCTCTCATGTCGAAATGCTCGAAGCGAAGCTCGACGCGGCGCTGCGTTTCGTTGTACTCGATGCGCCAGTCCCCGCGCTGCCCGGGCTGCGCCGACACGCTTCGCGCCGACGAAGCCAGGACAGCCAGCACGCCCAGGGCGGAAATGCGCCGCAGCCCTGAAAGAGACAGTCGCGGATGACGGAGCACTGATGTTTTATGCATGGCAGTGGGAGGAAAATGGGTGGACTTGCGCGGCCGATTCGGGAGTATCTGGTGGTTTGACTTGGATCGCCTCTCCAGGGTTTGAATGTCTTGCGCGGAGTGGTGAAAAGTGGCTCCGTTAAGCATCACACTTTCACCCTGCGCCCAATGGACCCACGGAAGCTCGCCGCCCTCGCCCGGAAAAATGCGGCAAAGTCGGGAACGAACTCGAAAATCCCGAAAGGGTTCGGAAAGAAGTACGATTCGAACCTTTCTGACGACCCGACGGATGAGGCGACGATCAAGAAGAACGCGGATAACGAGCGATTCTTCGCCGAAATGAAAAAGCGCGACTTCTAGGTTATCCAGTCCGCGCGGTGTAGATTCGGCTCACCATGAGTTCGCGACGAGCAACACGACTGCTGGCGGCGACGTTTGTCGCGTGGTTTACTCTCGCGTCCGGAGAGTCAGCGCCGCTGAGCCCGTGCGTCATGCACCCGGGTGCGGCGATGCTCATGCATGCCAGCGATGTCACTCCGCCTCACCAGGCGCACGGTGGCGGCGCGCCCTCGCGGCATTCGAACGGAAGTGACCATGCCGATTGCAGTTGCCTGGGTCAATGCATGCCGCAGGCAATTGCGTTCGTTACGCCGCGTCTCGAGATCGCGTTCGCGCGTCCGCCACTTTTTCGGGCGCTCCCCGTGTATTCAATCGCGGCAGAGCGCCTGCCGGTTGCCGCACCTTTCCTCGTACCCTTCGCGAACGGCCCTCCCGCTCTGACGTAACCGCCGGGCTTCGTGCCTGGCTGCCTCTGATTTTCGAGGCGGAGCGGACAGGGTGCGGCTGCGGTTCTCTGCTGCTCCCGGATCAACCCAAACGAGATGTCTCATCCGCCACCGCGATCGGCTGGCGAGCGACCACCTACTTACCGGAGCCAGGAATGCGTCCCGCAATGTTCGTTTCTTATCAGAATCGCTGCTCTTGGCGGCATAAGGCAACGCTCGACTATCGCAGATCGGCCGCAGTACTCGCACTCCTGCTTGGCGCTCCGGCTGTCGCATGGGCCCAGTCTGTCTCTCTCAGCGGCTCCGTGATGAACGCTGCATCGCGCAAGCCGATTGTTGGCGCGACGATCGTCCTCGACAGCGGCATTGCAAAAACC
>DATAIM010000240.1:0-2150 GCA_036262655.1 Gemmatimonadaceae bacterium
CCGCGCGCGACGCAGGCCGAATTCCGGACGACCGCGCCGCTTACACCTCGGCGCAGGAGCTCGAAAAGGACCTGACCCTCGTTCGTGATTCACTTACGCTGGCCGGGGCGGCCAAGGCGCAGCGGAGAGTGTTCGATCCGCTCCTCGCAGCGGTTCGAACGCACGGGTTTCACGGCCTCCAGATGGATGTTCGCGATCACGCCGACTCGCACAGTGCGGCCCTCGAGGAAATCGCGTCGGAGGCAGGAGGGATTGCTCTCGACGATGAGGGTCTCAGGCGGGAGCTTGCCGGACGTCGTCCGCTGGTGGCGCTACACCGGCGACTTTCGGAACAGACATCGAAGGTGCTGGACACGTTCAGGACGATCCGAACCATCCAGCAGGAGACGGGACCGGAATCCGTTTCAACGTACGTGGTGTCGATGACGCGCGGGCCTGGCGACCTGTTGCGGGTTCTACTGCTCGCGCGCGAGTGCGGACTTCTCGACCTGACCGGCGACAACCCGTGGTCGTCAATCGACGTAGTTCCGCTGTTCGAGACACTCGCCGATCTCGAAAGGGCTCCGACTGTGATGCAGGATCTCCTCGCTGACCGCATTTACCAGCAACAGCTGGCGGCGCGGGGGAATCAGCAGGAAGTGATGATCGGCTACTCCGATTCCGGTAAGGACGCCGGCATTCTCGCTTCTTCGTGGGCTCTCTATCGAGCGCAGGAGCTGCTGATCCCGGTATTCCACGATGCCGGAGTGACGCTGCGACTGTTTCATGGCCGGGGCGGCAGCGTCGGGAGAGGGGGCGGATCGCCGGTCTACCGTGCACTCGCCGCGCTGCCGCCCGACTCGGTGAATGGAAGAATCAAGATCACCGAACAGGGCGAGATCATCTCTCAGCAATTCGGCCTTCCCTCAATCGCCGAGCGCACGCTGGAAGTGACATTGTCGGGGGTGCTCCTCCAGGAATTCACCGATTGGAGGAAAGGTATCGCCGACGATGAGGTCGTTGAGTTCCGCGCCGCAATGGACGCACTATCCGCTCGCTCACTCGAGGTTTATCGGTCGACGGCGCACAACGATCCGCTGCTGTTCGAGATGTTTGAAACGGCGACGCCCATCGAAGAGCTTGCTTCGGCACGGTTCGGGTCGAGACCCGCCTACCGCCCGGGAGCAGCGGCAGGGATCGACGGAATTCGGGCCATCCCGTGGGTTTTTGGGTGGACGCAGAACAGACTGATGCTGCCCGGTTGGCTCGGAGTCGGAACGGCTCTGGCCGAGATGGCCGCGGACGCAGAGGGACTCGGGCTGCTTCGGCGCATGGCTGCAGCGTGGCCCTTCTTCGACGACCTGCTTGCAAAAATAGAGATGGTGTGCGCAAAGGCGGACATGGAAGTTGCGCGTGCATATGTTGAAAGACTGGGGGCTGACACAGCGCTGTTGGAGCAGCTCGAGGCCGAATTCGAGCGAACGGTAGCGACGCTGATGACCATCCGCGGGGCAGACCACCTGCTGGACGACAGCGTCGTCGTCCAGGCCGCGATAGCGCTTCGGAATCCTTACGTCGATGCGCTATCGCTGCTTCAGATCAATCAGCTCGTGCGCAAGCGCTCGCTCGGCGATCAGGCGACGGAAGAGCGAACACGTATCGAGAGCATCCTTGCGACAACCGTCAGCGGAATCGCGCAGGGTCTGCGGAATACCGGATAGATACCCCGGCGACTATCGCCCCTGTTCGAACACGACGTCTACGGGAATGCCTTTCGACTTCAGGCGATCGAGATCCCGTTGAAGCTCGGGACTGATCGTTCCGTACTGCTCCTGAAAAGCGCCCACTCCTTCGTAATCGCCATTGCCCTGCAGGGTCAGGATCTTCTCGGTGAGTGCGTTCATTCCTGACTGAAACTTCGCAAAGTCCACTCTGTACTTACCACTCGCCGAGTCGCGCGTGAATGCGCCCTGCTGCTGAAGGAAGTTGAAGGCCGCGATGTTTGCCCGACCGTGAGCGTCGGCGCCGCCGAAGCGCGTCGAGCGGAACAGGCTCGCAAGGAAGCTGACGTAGTTCGACCGGATGTCCTGCCCCGCCAGCTCTCCCTGCTGATTCAGCTGCTGTACCATATAAAGACCGAGGATGTCCGCCTTTCCCTCCTCGAGAGCGCT
>DATAIM010000241.1:0-6588 GCA_036262655.1 Gemmatimonadaceae bacterium
CACAACCTGTGGGAGCTCGACAGGAAGATCGAGATCGCGATGGATGCGCTGCGTCTCCCGCCTGGCGATGCCGAGATCCAGCCACTGTCGGGTGGTGAGAAGCGTCGTGTCGCGCTGTGCCGCACGCTTCTGGAAGAGCCCGACATGCTGCTGCTCGACGAGCCGACGAACCATCTCGACGCTGAATCCGTTGCGTGGCTCGAGCGATATCTGGCCGAGTTCCCGGGCACGGTCGTGGCGGTAACGCATGACAGGTATTTCCTGGACAACGTCGCGAAGTGGATTCTGGAGCTCGACCGCGGGTACGGGATTCCATGGGAAGGGAACTACACGTCGTGGCTCGATCAGAAGCGGACGCGGCTCGCGACAGAGGAGAAGCAGGCATCAGCCCGCCAGCGCACACTGGAACATGAGCTCGAGTGGGTGCGGATGTCGCCGCGAGCTCGGCAGTCGAAGTCAAAAGCACGGTTACAGAAGTACGAGGAGCTTGCTTCGGAAAAGCAGGAGGAGCGGATAGCACAAAACGAGATCGTAATTCCGCCGGCTCCGCGCCTTGGAAACGACGTGGTGATTGCAAGCGATCTGGCGAAGGCCTATGGCGAAAAGGTGTTGTTCGATTCTCTTTCCTTCGCCTTGCCGCGTGGGGGAATCGTGGGAGTAATCGGCCCCAACGGTGCGGGCAAGACGACTCTCTTCCGGATGATTGTCGGCGAGGAGAAGGCGGATGCCGGCTCACTGAAGATCGGTGAGACAGTCCAGCTCGCGTATGTAGATCAGGGACGCGAGCTCGACTCATCGAAGACTGTTTACGATGAAGTGAGCGGAGGCCAGGAGACTATCCAGGTAGGAAAGCGGGAGATCAACACCCGCGGTTATCTGTCGAGCTTCAATTTCAAGGGTGCGGACCAGCAGAAGACGGTCGACAAGCTTTCGGGGGGTGAGAGGAATCGCCTGCACCTCGCCAAGCTGTTGAAGTCGGGCGGAAACCTTTTGCTGCTGGATGAGCCGACCAACGATCTCGATGTCGATACTCTGCGCGCGCTCGAGGATGCGCTGCTCGATTTCTCCGGCTGCGCGGTCGTTATCTCCCACGACCGCTGGTTTCTCGATCGTATCGCAACCCACATCCTGGCATTTGAAGGAGAGTCCGAGGTCGTCTGGTTCGAGGGCAATTACCAGGCATATATCGAGGATCTCAGGAAGCGGAAGGGAGCGGATGCCGACCAGCCGCATCGGATCAAGTACAAGGCGCTGGTGCGAAAGTGAGCCCGCTTCGGTAGCCGCTTACCGCAACGCATGCACTCGGCGCCCACGCCGGTGAGCAGTGGGCGCAGCTATGCATCGATCAACTTCCGGACGAACACGTCGAACTCGTCGTGCATGATCTTCATCGAGGGGTTGTCGATCATGCTGCGGAACGACGGCTCCTGCGCCACCTCCCGCATTCTCGTCGTCCACGAATGGAAATAATCGAGCGGCAGCTGTCCGTGCTTGTGCGCATACCACGCAATCTCGAAGATCGACAGCTGGATCAGGTTGAGAAAGTATTCCTGAATCTCTCGATCTGACTTCAGGTTCTGGACGTCGCCAGGGCTCACCGACGCCAGCGAGGGCCGCTCGACTCGCAGGTACCGAAGCTGTGACTGGAGCTCCACCAGCTTCGAGAAGTTGGAGACGAGCTGCGCTTTGCGCGCGTTTCTGAACTCAACTGCCGTAAAGATGAATCCGCCGGCGATCGCGAACGACGTCAGGGCCTGAAGCACAACCTGCACGATCTGAATGGTTGGAGACATTCGAGGCACTCCTCAGCAATACCAGCTGATGAATTTTGCGGGTAAACGACCGCCACAAAGTTAGGCAGCGGCGATGCAGGCGCGCACCGTGCATCCCCAATGGTGTATGCCAAAGCGAATCACCCGGCGCTCGGCGATCATCGATCTCGCGGCAGCACAGGTTCCATCGATCATGATTCTGCCGGAAGCCGCTGGTCGTGTGCCCGCCGTTCTTCTTCTGCATGGCTACAGTTCGTCCAAGGAGCGCTTGAGCCAGACGATGGGGCTCGCGCTTGCTGCGCGGGGGATCGCAAGCCTCGCGATAGATCTTCCGCTCCATGGTGCGCGCGAGGATGCGATGTTGGAAGAAGCACGTGCGAACCCACTCGGTCTCCTTCGACACTGGCAGATGGCGCTTGCCGAAGCGAGAGCTGCTATCGCCTGGCTCGCCAATCATGAGTCGCTAGACCCGCTGCACCTCGCTGTCGCTGGGTACTCGCTCGGCAGCTATGTCGCACTTCAGGCCGCCGTCGGAGAGCAGCGGATCAAATGCGTTGTCGTCGCCGCAGGTGGTGACCTTCCGGCGAGTCCGTGGGCTGGGATGATGCGCATGATCTCCGACCCGCTCGCGTCAGCGAAGTCGCTGGAGAGCCAGCCGTTGCTGATGCTGCACGGCGTCAACGACCGCACGATCAGGCGCGAGCAGGCGGAGCGTCTGTTCAGCGCCGCGTCCGAGCCAAAGGAGCTGAAGTGGTATCAGGCGGGACATGTCCTGCCGCCTCGGTCCGCCGAGGACGCTGCCGTATGGCTCGTCCAGCAATTCGAAAACCGAACAGCCAACGCATGAACCGCGAAGCAGCTATCATATGATGATTTGAGTGATGCGAGGATCAGAGTCATGAAAAAGGACTACAGCCGCCGCGAATTCATGGGCCTCGCGATCGCCGGGGCCACCGGAGTGATGGCCCGCCCGATTCTCTCCATCACCGATGCAGATCCTGACGTGGTAGTTCTCAACGCACGTGTCTACACAATGGATTCGCGACTTCCCCGGGCGGATGCGTTCGCGATCAGCGACGGAAAGTTCTCAGCGGTCGGATCGACGTCTGAGATCAGAAGCCTGGCGCGGCGCCGCACACGCGTGATCGACGCAAAGCGCATGACTGTCGTCCCCGGATTCATAGATACTCACAACCACCCGCTCGGCACACTCGTTCTTTACGAGACGCTCGTGGGGAATCCCTACGAAGTCGAGTTCACGACAATCGACAGCATCGTCGAAAAGCTGAAGGCTAAAGCGCAGACGACGCCCGCCGGATACTGGGTCGAGGGTTATTTCCTCGACGATACCAAGCTCAAGGATAAGCGACCTCCGAATATCCACGACCTCGATAGAATCTCCACCGAGCATCCTGTCGCGGTGCATCATCGCGGCGGACATACATCGTTCTACAACAACAAAGCGTTTGCGCTTGCGGCGATCACTCGTGCAACGCCGGCACCCGCGGGCGGCACGTTCGATCACGACGCGAACGGAGAGCTCAACGGACGCGTGACCGACAATGCGCGCGATGTTTTCGATCGCGTCGGAAAATTCGTCGAGCTCAGCGCTGCCGATCGCGCAAAACGGGAACGTGACGGACTGGCATACATATCGAAACAGTTCGTCCGCTATGGTCTGACGACCGTTCACCACGAAGGTGGAGACCTTTCAGCGATCCAGGATGTGAGGGCGCGCGGTGACCTCAGGCACCGCGTGAACTACGAGCCTTACAAGACCGTGCTCGACTCGATGATCGCTACCGGCTTGCGTACGGGATTCGGAGACGAGTGGGTGAGATTGGGTGCCACCGCCGAGCATACTGTCGATGGGTCCTTCTCGGAGCGAACGATGGCGATGAGTGTTCCGTTTCCCGGATCGAATCCGCCATACAGGGGGAACGTCACCGAGTCGCAGGAAGATCTCGATGCATGGGTGGAGAAGGTTCATCGCTCAGGCATTCAGGTGAACTGTCATGCGAACGGCGACGTCGCAATCGGCATGTATCTGACGGCACTCGAGCGTGCGCAGAAGCTGTTTCCGCATAAGGATGCGCGACCGAAGATCACTCACTGCACACTGGTCAATGATGATCTCGTGAAGCGCATGAAGGCGCTCGACGCGGTACCGGCGCTTTTCTCGACGTACGCCTACTACAACTCCGACAAGTTTCCATTCTACGGTGAACCGCTGATGAAGCGGATAATGGCTTATCGAACTCTGCTCGATGCAGGCGTGCGGGCTACGGCCGGATCAGACTTTACGCCAGGACCGTTTGCTGTATTGATGGGGATTCAGGGGATGGTGACGCGAACCGGCTGGGATGGGAAAACCTGGGGGGCGAACCAGCGGATTACCGTCGACGAGGCGTTGCGCGTCAATACGATCAATGGCGCCTATGCGTCCCATGAAGAGCGGATCAAGGGATCGATCTCCGACGGAAAGCTAGCCGACTTCGTGATTCTGGCGGAGGATCCCCACGCGGTGCATCCAGAGCGCATCAAGGATATACCGGTCGTGCGAACTGTCGTTGGCGGGGAAACCGTTTACGAATCGTGACCCGTGCGGCGCCGGCTAGCTGCCACCGCTTCCGAATCGCTGCAGCGCGTCAGGTATCATCCGCCCGAACTCATCAAACAATGTGATGCCTGACTCCTGCACGATCAGCTTGAAATGATCGTAGGTCAGGCCGGCCCTCGCGAGGAACGGTTTCAGCGCGTCGATCTGCGTTTGCAGATCGCCCTTCCTCTGCTTGCCGAGCACGCCTCCCATGTGAGTAGCGCCGTGCATGAAAGATTTGCGTGCGGCCGCATCGGCCATCAGCGCGGCGGCGACGCTTCTGGCGCTGGTAACAACCGGCGACTCCGCACTCTTCGGCGCTGAGTCGATCCTGGCCGCCGCACGCTTCGCCGCTTCGGCTCGCGCGGCTCGTTTGACGGAATCGGCCTTTTTCTGTGAGTCGGCCTTCGCGACAAGGGCTACGGTCTCCGGCACGGCCGCCGCTGCTTGAGGCGCGACCACCGTAGAATCGGCGACTGCAACGGTCGTATCAGGGATGAGTCCGCTGGACGGCGAATCTGAAGCTCGCTCTCCTCCGCCTTGTAAGAGGAAAAAAGCGGCAAGCGCTGCGGGAACGAGCAACGCGACCGCGCCAACGATCACGTTTGTCCGACTCTTCTTCGGGGGATCGTAACCGGCATAGGGAACCTGCTCGGTTGAGCGGTCAGAAATAACTGGCTGAACCGGCTCGCTCGCGGCGTTCAGAGACGCGGAGGCGCCAGCGGACGCAGGATGAAATACGGGAGTAGTGACAGATGGAGTAACGGGAGGAGCAACAGGAGGAGCAACAGGAGGCGCAACAGGAGGAGGAATAGTTACGGGAGTAGATACAGGAGTAGGAGTTGGTACAGGCGGATATAGAGGAACAGAAACCGGCTGCTCCGCGGTGGCGGCCGAAGAGACCTCGGTTTGGACGGGGGTCTTCTTGATACGAGGAACCCTGCGCTCCATGGTCCTGATCTCGCCGGAGGACGTGGAGAAGATGTCAAGCTCGTCCAAGAGAGCCCTCGCAGATGGCGGCCGATCATCGGGCTCCTTCGATAGGCAGGTCATCACTATCTCGGACAGCGTCGGCGGAACATCCGGCCTCACGGCGATCAGCGGCTGTGGCTCCTGGGTCAGAACCGCTGCCAGAATCCGCTGCGGAGTGGTGGCTGCAAATGGCGACCTTCCGTTCAGAAGCTCATACGCGAGCAGTCCAACGGCGTAGATATCGATGCGGTGGTCCGCGGCCGCATCACCGGCGAGTTGTTCGGGGGCCATGTAGGCCGGAGTGCCGATTGCCATCCCTGTCGACGTCATTGCCGGCGCTGCAGGCATCGCCGCATTGAGCGCCTTGGCGACGCCGAAATCCGTAACGAAGGAGTAATTACCGGACCGGAGGATGTTTGCCGGTTTTATGTCTCGGTGAACCACGCCCGCGCCATGGGCATAATCCAGCGCTTCGCCGACGTTGTAGAGAATCCGCACCACCTCGACAACAGAGAGTGGGCCTTTCTTCTCGACCGCCGACTTGAGAGACTCGCCCGTGATGAACGGCATTGTGAAATAGAGTAGCTCCTCGTGCTCGCCAGCCGAGAGAAGCGGGACTATGTGCGGGTGCTGAAGCTGGGCAGCGACCTGGATCTCGCGGCGGAACCGGCCCCGGTTCACGTCCGCGGTGAGCTCCGGCGAGAGCAGCTTGATGACGACCTTTCGTCCCAGTGACCGCTCGGTCGCAACGAACACGCGGCTCATCCCGCCTCCGCCGAGCTCGCGCTCGATTTCGTAGGTGTGGGACAGCGTGTCTCGTAGTCTCTGCTCGAAGTTTGTCATCGTGGTCGTGCGGAATGGCCTGTTGCAGTGATATCGTACTGTGGCCGCGGGGCCTGCGCAAATGAAGACTACCAAGGCTGGCCCTTGTTCTGAGGGTGAAGCCGACACCATTTACAAAAAGTAACAATCCGCAACTAATTCCTGCGGCTCCCAGCTCCCTGACCGACCCTTCTCGATGCCAATCCGACAAACCAATGACACCCTCCTGATGCGGAAGCTCTCCCTCGTATTTACGCTCGCTGTCGCCATGCCGCTCGCCGCCCAAAGTCCGCCGCCGCCACCGCCTCCGAACCCGCCTTCGGGCAACGCTCCGCCAGCAACAAACACTGCGGTTCCGGCAAAGTGGAACGTGATGGACAAGCGCGCTGCTTCAAAGGACGTCGACTACGAGGTATCACAGGG
>DATAIM010000242.1:0-6296 GCA_036262655.1 Gemmatimonadaceae bacterium
ATTCCGTATCCCATCCATTCGACGAGCGCCGGATCGCGCTGTTGCCGGACGATCTGCTCGTAAATCGAGCGTGCCTGCGCGGCATTCAATGTCTCACCCGCAACCATCTCGCCATTGATCGAGAGCTTGAGGTCCTGAAACGCGGCACCTTTCGGCAACGGGAAGATGTAATCGGCCTCTCCAGCGGCCTCGCCCCTGTTGACGAATGTCTCTGTCACTTCATACCGAAGGACGCGATCACTCAGGTCCGCGCGCACGCTGCTTGACTGCTTTACCACCGCCGGTCCTCCCGGACGGCATGGACGACAAACCCTGTCCATTATCGGACACGGCTGCACCATGATGCAGGGCCTGACAATCACCGACCCCTGGGCTTCGAGCACAGTCGTCGATGCGGTGAGCAGGAGAAGCGAAGCGAACGGACGCATTTATGTCTCGGGTTTCGGATACACCCTTATGACGTGCGGCGTTCGTTGCCTTGCACACATTCAGCGAGATACGCTGTTAGGCCGTAGCTGTTAGGCCGTAGCTGTTAGGCCGTAGCTGCTCGTGGTAGCTACGGAATGGCACCAGCGGTTAATGTCAACCAACCCTCTGCTTATCTGGGACGCGTTCGCCGCGTATATGATCCGGGACGGCGCACAACCCGAACCTGAATCAACTCGCGGTCGGCCCGGTTCACCGTCTCTTCCATTGTCTCGTCGCCCTCACGCGCTGCGCACCCAAGCGAGAAGGACACCGGCCCGCGTTCCTCTCCGGCGTGCTCCAGGCGATGTGCGATCTGTTTCACTGCGGCCGCGTCAGTATCGAAAAGAGTGATCATGAATTCATCACCACCCATTCGCACAACCGGTTCCTCGGCGCGAACATGCCGCATGAGAAAACGGCTCATCTTGACCAGGACCGCATCGCCTGCCGCGTGACCATGCACGTCGTTGTACTGCTTGAAATGGTCGATGTCGACGTAAATGCACCCCCACTGCTCATCTGGTGAGCGAGGAGCTGAATACATCGTCGCGAGATATCTGCGATTGTAACAACCCGTCAGCGGATCGCGGATACTTTGTTCGAGCAGCTGCGTCTCCAGCTGCTTTCTCGCTGTAATATCAACGAGAATTCCATGGAAGATGAGCTCGCCCGTATCAGGGTCTGTATCGCTGTACCAGGTGTCGAGAACTGTTCGCACTCCGCCATCGAGGCGAGTGATTTGCAGCTCGCGATCACGAATCCAGCCCTCGCGCTCGAGCAGCTTGACCTCCTCCCTGCGAACTTCGGCATCGACGAAGTCGCTTACCCGGTACCTCTTGAGCTCGTCGACCGACGAAACCCCGAAGATCCTCAGGAAAGCGGGGTTCGCGTCGAGAAAGGCTCCGTCCTCTGTGGTGATATAGATCCCTTCCCCGAGATTTTGCGCAAAACGCGCGAGAGTCTCCGGATCGCTAAGGCTTCGGAAGCGGGGATGTGCGGGGGCTTTGCTCAAGTCCAACAGTTCCTGTCGCTCGGCATGTCGATTGCCTCCTCAGGACCTCAAGGGAGGTTTAATGTATGGCACGTGACAACAGTAAGGAACAGAACAATCACGGTGGCAAGACTCCGGCGGAACGCTCCGGTGAGACGCACTCGGGCACGCCAAATCCGGTGGATCCTGATCGCGTTCGCTCAACCGAGCACAAGAGCGGGTATGGAGGAGAAGGAGGGGAGCCAAGAACAAGCACCGATAAGCGCGAGCCCCCCGTCAAATAGCAGGTCATAGCGGGTGCCGCTCGACGCGTTCCAGATCCCTCCCTTGCGGGCGTCGTGATGACCCTGGTGTCACAAGGAATCCATCACGTCACGGCCATTGCCAGCGACCCTCAGCGAAACCTCGATTTTTATGCAGGCGTCCTCGGCATGCGCCTCGTCAAGCGGACTGTCAATTTCGACGATCCGACTACATATCACTTCTACTTCGCCGATGGCGAAGGCACGCCCGGAACGATTCTCACGTTTTTCCCGTGGCCCGGCTCCCGACGCGGACGACAGGGCGTCGGACAGGTTGGCGTCACGTCATTCGCGATTCTTCCGGGCTCAGTCGGATTCTGGATCGAGCGCTTCATTCGTCATCGCGTGCATTTCGAGCATCCCAAATCACGATTTGATGACGAGCGCTTTATCAGCTTCCGCGACTCCGACGGATTTCTGGGGGAGCTCGTAGCACACCCCGGAGCAGAGGCCGGTAAAGGCTGGGCTTCGCATTCCGTTCCCGCCGAGCATTCCATTCGGGGGATACACGCCGTCACGCTGTGGCAGGAGAGCTGCGACCTCACCGGGAAGCTCCTGGTTGAATCACTTGGCTTCGAACCGGTGCGCGAGCAGGCAAGCATTTTTCGGTACGCGGCGCAGGGGCGAGGCATTGGCTCGATCGTCGACTTGCGATGCGTACCCGGCTTGTGGCAGGGCGTCATGGGCGCGGGTACGGTGCACCATCTCGCATTCAGAGCCCCGGACGATGAGTCTCAGCTGCGTACACGCAACGATCTCGTTGCGAGAGGATATAATGTCACCCCGCAGATCGACCGAGATTACTTCCACTCGATTTATTTCCGCGAACCGGGCGGCGTGCTGTTCGAGATCGCTACGGATCCACCAGGTTTTACACTCGACGAGTCTCTCGAAAAGCTCGGAGGCTCACTCCAGCTTCCGAACTGGCTCGAGGAGCGCCGCTTCGAGATCGAGGCGCTCCTTCCCAATCTTCGTTTGCCAATGGAAATCCCCGGTCCTAATGCTTAGCTCTCCGGTTTCCCGCCCGAAGACTCGATCGACAGTTATTTTCCGGCACTCTCATGAACACTGATGCCTGACGCAAATCCCAACGCGGTCGACGACCTCGCAATCAACGCCATCCGTGTCCTCGCCATGGATGCGGTTCAGAAAGCGGATTCCGGCCATCCAGGCACGCCGATGGCGCTGGCACCGCTCGCTTACGTCCTCTGGACGCGTCACCTTCGCTACAACCCGCGCAACCCGGGCTGGATCGATCGTGACAGATTTGTTCTCTCCGCCGGGCACGCATCGATGCTCCTTTACAGCGTGCTCTACCTCACTGGGTACGATCTCTCACTCGACGATATCAGGCAGTTCCGCCAGTGGGAGAGCAGGACACCCGGCCACCCCGAGTATGGCTATACCCCCGGAGTAGAAACAACAACGGGGCCGCTCGGCCAGGGCGTCGGGAACTCCGTCGGAATGGCCGTCGCGGAAGCACAGCTTGCCGCCATTTTCAATCGCCCGGGGCACGACGTCATAAACCATCACACCTACTTCATCGCCAGCGATGGAGACATGATGGAGGGAATATCCCATGAAGCCTGCTCGTACGCTGGACACCTCAAGCTCGGAAAGCTTGTCGGGTTTTACGACGACAATCACATAACGATCGAAGGCGATACGGGGCTGACGTTCAGCGATGATACGTCCAAACGCTTCGAGGCCTACGGCTGGCATGTGCAGCGTATCGAAGATGCAAACGACCTCGACGCCATCGATCGCGCGATCACGGCGGCGAAGGAAGTCCTCGACAGGCCGTCTCTCATCGTTCTGCGATCACACATCGGCTACGGCAGTCCTAACAAGCACGATACAGCCGAAGCCCATGGCTCCCCTCTCGGCGCTGACGAGATCCGCCTGACGAAGGAAGCCCTCGGCTATCCCTCGCAGGATCCATTCTTCGTCGCTCCGGAGGCTCGGGCCCGCTGGCGTGAAATGACCGAGCGCGGCATTGAGCTGGAGAGAGAGTGGCAGGAGAGATACGATGCATGGGCCGGTGCACATCCTGACGACTCGAGAGAGCTAGAGCGGCGTCTTCGCGGTGAGCTCGCCGACGGATGGGGAAATCTCATTCCGACATTCACGGCTGAGAATGGAAGTGTTGCAAGCCGCGCTGCGTCAGGTATTGTCCTGAACGCAATCGCCCCTCGGGTTCCCGAACTCGTCGGGGGGTCCGCTGATCTCGCGTCATCCACCAATACTATAGTGAAAGGTGCGCCCGATATCGCTGCGGACAACTACGCCGGGCGCAATTTTCATTTTGGAATCCGCGAGCACGGAATGGGCGCGGTGATGAACGGAATGGCCGTTCACGGCGGATTCATTCCGTATGGCGCGACGTTTCTCATCTTCTCCGATTACATGCGACCCGCTGTCCGGCTGGCCTCCATCATGAACCGGCACGTCATTTATGTGTACACCCATGATTCGATCGGACTTGGAGAAGACGGCCCCACTCACCAGCCCATCGAGCAGCTCAGCACTCTCCGGTCTATTCCGGGCTTTACGCTGATTCGGCCGGCGGATGCCTCGGAAACCGCAGAAGCCTGGCGCGCCGCACTCGAGCATCACGGTCCTGTCGCACTCGTGCTCACACGCCAGAAGCTGGGCTTTATCGATCGCACCAAATACGCGGGCGCAGCCGGTGTCTCGAAAGGCGCATATGTACTGTCCGATGCACGAGGTGGCGATCCACAGGTGGTTCTCGTGTCCAGCGGATCAGAGGTCGCGCTGGTTGTCGAGGCGCAGGAGAAACTGGCCGCTGAAGGCATACGTGCGCGCGCGGTGAGCATGCCAAGCCACGAGCTGTTCGCGGCCCAGGATGCGGACTATCGCGACAACGTATTCCCTCCTGGTGTAAAGCGTATTGCGGTCGAGGCAGCGCACCCCATGTCCTGGTATCGATGGGTCGGGCCTGACGGAGTGGTCATTGGTCTCGAGAGATTCGGCGCATCGGCTCCGTACAAGGAGATCTATGAGCACCTCGGACTATCGGTGATGAAGATCGTGGAAGCGGCAAAGCGGCTGGTTCTCTGAACCCGTAGGCAAGCCGCTGAACATGCGCCTTCGCGATATAAGCGTCACTCTTTCCGCGGGAATACCGGAATGGCCCGGTGACACCCCGTATTCCTGTGGGTGGACCGCGACAATAAGCGACGGCTCCGCCGTGAATCTTTCATGCATCAGCTCCAGTCCTCACGTTGGGACACATGCTGATGCACCGCTTCATGTTCGCGATGGATGGCCCGGATCGCACGAGCTGCCGCTCGAGGCGTTCTACGGACCCGTGGTTGTCGCTGACGTGACTGGTTTTGAAGGCGAGGTGAGCTTCGACTTACTCGAGCCGTTGATCGCCCCGTATCGCCTCGAGCGGCTGATACTCAAGACAGGGTGCACAATCGCATCCGGGGCCTTTCCCGAAGAGTGGCCCACGCTCTCCGAATCGTGCGCGCGATCACTCCTCGGACTCGGCGTCAGATTGCTCGGAATGGACGCTCCCTCTGTGGATGCGCGCGATTCGAAGTCTCTACCGGTTCACAAAATGCTTTTTTCCGGCAACGCATTCATACTCGAGAACCTGGACCTTCGGCGCACACCCGCAGGGGAATACAACCTTATGGCGTTTCCCATCAAGGTGATGTCGCTCGATGCCGCACCGGTTCGCGCGATCCTGCTGGAGAAATAGCGCGGAGCATTGGCGATTATTAGTAGCCTTTAGCTACTAATTACCACCGCCTCCGCGTACTCCTCCTCCGCGGTGCTCCAAGGAGCGCCCCCATCAGGCCACGCGTGATTGCCCCGGCAACAGTTCGAGCCACTGGAGACTTCATGACCTGCTCGAGCGTTCCCGGTGGCTCCTTGCCGCGACGCGGTGTTGCCCGAGGCGGGGCCGGCACAGGAGCGTCCGCAGGCCCCGTGTCTGGTTCCTCACGCTGCGCTCCCGGCATGGGCAACGACTCCGGCATCACGCGCGCAGCCAGCTTCTCGCGCGCACTTTCCCTGTCGATTGCCTGTGAATACTTCCGCACCTGCATCGATCTCGACACTGCCTGATCGAGATCGGCAAGCGGGCCCATCTTCGACGATGGCGGAATGAGCCGCGTTGCAAACGGCTGCGTGGGTACCCCCCGAGGTGTCAGCACCGTAACGAACGCCTCACCAATCCCGAGCGTCGTGAGCGTTTCCTCGACATCATAGAACGGAGTCTTCGGAAAAGTTCTCGCTGCGGCCCGTAACGCCTTGTCGTCATCGGGGGTGAACGCGCGAAGCGCATGCTGTACGCGATGGCCAAGCTGGCCGAGCACCGTCTCAGGAATATCCTTTGGGCTCTGGGTTATGAAGTACACACCAACACCCTTTGACCTGATCAGTCGCACCACCTGCTGAACCTGCTCCAGAAGGGCCTTGCTTGCGTTGGCGAACAGGAGATGCGCCTCATCGAAGAAGAACGCCAGCTTCGGCTTGTCTATATCTCCGACCTCGGGCAGCTC
>DATAIM010000243.1:0-4904 GCA_036262655.1 Gemmatimonadaceae bacterium
AGCAAATAGCCACGGCTAGCAGCTACGGACCAGCAGCTGGACTTGTCGTTTCACTCTTCACTGTTCAGTCCGGCGACGCCGTCTCCCCGTTTTTCACTTCGTCTGATGCGCCCGCGTGCTGCGCGTTTCGTATGCAACATCGGGCGGGGCGCCGCCACGCGGCCAGTCGTTCTCCTTTCCGGCGAAATCCGGGCGCGGACGCGAGTTGACAAACGCGGCAACATCGAACGCCTGCTGGGGCGTGAGTGACCCTGGACGGTCGCGAGGCATCAGCTTGTGAATAAACCGTGCAGCGGTATTTACCCGCGCCATTCCCGCGCCGATGTTGTAGGATTTCGGCCCCCACAATGGTGGCGCGGCACGGGTGCCTTCGCCATTGGCTCCGTGACACGCAATGCAGGAGCTGGCAAACACAGTCCGTCCGCGAGCAGTATCACCCTTGAGTATTGCGATTGCCGGCACCGCCTGTCCCTCCATCTCGATACCGACAGGGAACCCACGCGAGAGAAAGGCGAGGTAGGCGACAATGTCCCTCATGTCCTGCCCGTTACGATCCAGCGCGCGGCCATTCATGCTCCGTTCGAAACAATCGTTGATCCGGTTCTCGATCAGATCGACGTTGCCGCTCCTTGCGCGGTATTGTGGAAACCGCGCATAGGATCCGACGAGCGGCATCGCATCTTTTTCCGTACCATCGGCCATGTGGCAGTTCGCACACGCGAGGCTTGCTCCGACATGATGCGGAAGACTGTCACGAGTGCTGTGGATCAGCGCGCGACCGCGTCGAACCGACGCCAGCGTCATGGTATCCGTGATCTCGCTCTCAGATGGCACGCGGAAGGGTGCTCGCTTTGGAGCCGGTTCGGCAACCGCAGCCCTTTCCGAGGCGGGTGGCGGCGGCTTCTCCTCTCTTGTGCAGCTCACGAGCGTGAGCAGGCCGGGGATAGCCGTGACAATTGCGATCTGCCTCATTGCGTTGATCATGTGACTCAGGGTGAGGATTATCGCGAATCATCCGAGACCGCTCGTGATTCCGCAAGCGTCCCGCCCGAATCCGCCTTCGGCTCGCGGAACGGGTTGCGCGGAATCATGATTCCTTGTGAGCAATCCCCGGGAGAATCGCGGCCTGAAGCCGCTCCTGTCCGAAGAGGAGCGCACTACGCTAGAGGCGCTTTGCCTGGCGCTCTTTCCCCCGCTGGCACCTGCCCCCGGCGAAAACGCCGAGCTCTTTTCGCTGGATGCCGTGGCCCGTGGAGTGCCGGCGAAAGTAGAGGAAACACTTCAGGCCCTCGGTGAGAACGAGCGCTCCCATTTCCAGCTTTTCCTCCGGATGCTTGACCAGCCGCTGTTCATCGCCTTTCAGACAGGCAGGGCGGCCCGATTCGCGGCGTTGCCGGCGCGGGACGCGGAGCGCGTGCTGACGTCGCTCGCGACGAGTCGGATTCCGGATTTGCGCGCCGGATTTCAGGCGATTCGCCGGCTCGCGAGCTTCCATCACTACACTGCCATCGAGCTGCCCGGTCCTGATCCGATTTCCGAGGCCATTGGATATCGCACCTCCGCGAACGTGGCTGCTGTTCCATCGGCGCTTCGACTTACGCGAATCGAGGCGGACACTTTCCTCGATTGTGACGCCTGCGTTATCGGCTCCGGGGCTGGCGGAAGCGTCGCTGCCGCAGCGCTCGCGACAGCGGGGATGAGCGTCATCGTGCTGGAAGCCGGCAGCGACTGGCAGAGCGAGGAGTTCGATCAGCGCGAGGGGCGTGCGATCCGCGAGCTGTATCTCGATCGCGGCACGACCTCGACGCGTGATCTGTCAGTTGCACTCCTCGCTGGATCCGCGCTGGGCGGTGGGACGACGGTCAACTGGCAGACCTCGCTCCGCACACCCGAGGGAGTTCTGGCAGAGTGGGCGCAAAGCTCGGGCTGCTCTCATTTCGCCGAGGATTCCTTCTCACGGTCTCTCGATGCGGTGTGTGAGCGCCTTTCGGTCGGGGTCACCGAGAGTGTTGCGAATGCCAACAATTCCGTATTGCGCGAAGGGTGCACGTCGCTTGGCTACGACTGGTCGGTCATTCCCCGGAATGCTCGCGGATGTGACATCACGCAATGCGGCAATTGCGTTTTCGGCTGCCGTCACGGCGGAAAACAGTCGGGCGCAGTGACGTATCTCCGCGATGCTCAGGCGACAGGCATTACTCGAGTCATTCCTCGCTGCGGAGCGGAGCGTGTAGTCGTCGAGAGGGGGCGGGTGAGCGGTGTGGTCGCGACCGCGAGCACTGCGAGGGGAGACTCATTCAGGGTAAAAATCAACGCGCCGATCGTCGTCGCCGCGTGCGGATCCCTTCACACTCCCGCGTTGTTGATGCGGTCTTCGATCCGCTTGCGCCAGCTCGGAAGAAATCTTCATCTTCATCCGACGACCGGTATCGGTGCCTTGTTCGACGAGCGAATAGCTGCGTGGGAGGGTCCGCCGCAGACAGTTGTGTGCAACGAATTTGCGGGGCTTCAGGGAGGATACGGTTTTCGGATCGAGGTCGCGCCGGCGCATCCGGGCCTAATAGCCCTTGCGACGCCCTGGCTCGGTGCGAGAGCTCACCGTGCGGAGATGCAGACAAGTGCGCGAAAGGCATTGTTGATAGTGCTCGTGCGGGACAGATCCGCTGGCAGCGTTACTGTCGATCGCGCGGGGCGGCCCGTCGTCGACTATCGCACCGGTTCAGGCGAAGACGCGATGCTTCGCCAAGGAATGTGCCGTGCAGCACGAATTGTCGCGGCTGCCGGTGCCAAGGGTATCCAGACGCTTCACACGACACCATTAGCGATGGGGGTTGGTCCCACTCCCGCGCACCGGTTTCGACACGCCGACCAGCTTTGCGATGCAATCTCGAGGTCACCGGTGGGTGACAATCATCTTGCCCTGTTCAGTGCCCATCAGATGGGAACGTGCCGGATGGGCCGGGATCCCCGGACGGCAGTTTGCGACGCTCGCGGTGAGGTCTTCGGTGTGAAGGGGCTCTTCATCGCAGATGCAAGCGCGTTCCCGGGATCCTCAGGCGTGAATCCGATGATTTCCATCATGGCCCTGGCACACCACACGGCCAGCGGCATCGCCGCTCAGTAACCGGAGCGTCTCTCGTCCGACGGCAGAGCCAACCGCTATTTACCAGCCGAAAAAATCTGGAGCGCTGCGACGTGGCTCCAGTGGATCAGAAGCTCGTTGCCCTCGACGATGGTAATCCTTCGCACTTCATCGGGCTTGGACTCGAGAAGCGACACGATCTCCGCGACCTGAGCAGCACCAATCTGCAATGTATGACCGCCGGCGAGATACAGCTTCGCCCCAGTTATCTGCTTTGCCATCCCCACGCTCTCCCACAGACTGTTTGGGTCGGTAGGGGCAAGAAGCGTTCTAACTATTTGGGGTCCAGCTTTCTCCCGGCGTCCAGCCTGTCGAAATTCAAGAGCACGTTGAGGACGAGGAAGTAGCTCCCCACGGAATAGCCCCGCCACATCGGATTGTTGCCGAACAGAACGACGTGCCCCTTTCCGTTCGGGACGTCGACAACTGCAGGTCGTTGCGCCACCGTGTTGCCATCAAGCAACCCGGACACGAGCAGATTTCTCTGGTCGGCGAATCGCAGCACGACTCGCGGCCGCCATGCCGGCGGGATAATGCTCAAGGGGTTGCGCTCCTGCTCCTCCGTAATCGGCGCAGCCTGCCATGGCTGGACGGGCTTCCGACGGGGCGCTTCGTTCCTCGGGTCGAGCGCAGGACGTCCCTGCGGGGTATCGCCGTCATCCTGAGATCCACGCCCCGTGGGCCGCGCGGAGGCCGAGTCGGCTGGCCGGCCGCTCCTTCCGCCAAGAACGCTCGTGATGCTGAAGCTCTGTCCGACATCGCTGTAAATCGCGAGGCTGTCAGGAATGCCGTACACGATTGGACTCGCGTCATCGACGATCTTGCTTCGAAGGAGCGAACCCACCACATGGTTCCGTGGCGGATTGTTGATCGTCACTCCGTCGGTGAGTCCCATGGTGATGGCGAACTCTGCCGTATTTTCGACGGCCACCAGCACGCCGCCATCGGCGACGAACCGGGCCAGATTGTGCACTCCACTGAAGCCCAGCCCCGGACGGATGTCGTCGGTCTCTGCGTAGGTTCCGAAGTTTGGCGTTTCCGCAGTCTTCTTCCACGGCATCGGGTTTCGCCACATCGGCAGGCCGTTGACGATCGCCTGCGGCGATCCAGAGGTCGGAGGAAAAAGAATCACATCGTATTTTGCCCGAAGATTTGCATTCTTGCCGGCATCCTGGGTGCTGATGTAGTCAAACGGGATTCCGAGGAAATCAAACGCCTGGCGCCACCAGCCCTCCGTCTGCGTGCTCGTCCACGTGTGCATGATCGCGACGCGAGCGGCGCGCGCTGGATGTGTTTTGACCACCGGGGGGGCGGCGAGGGAATAGGCGCGAAGGCCAAGATCGGCCACGGCCTTGTCCAGAGTCGGGCTTGCGACACCGCGAATGATGAATGCCCCGCGTGCGAACTTGTGGCCGGCCGCTTCGAAGCCCTCTTCAGCGATCTGAATGTCTGCCGACCGAAGGCGGTAGCGGAGTGTGGCGAGCGTGTTGTCAGCGTTGTGATCGATGGCGAAAACGGTGCCTGAGCCAATCAATCCGCCGGCGGCGCGAATGTTTCCGTGAACTATCTCCATCGGCGCCTTGAGGACTGCGGGATCGGTGATACGGAATGCGGCGACCGCAAAGTTCTCAGGGAAGGTCCAGCCCGTGTCGTCGTAGGGGGTTTTCTGCGGGTCGGTCGGGCTCCAGTACTGATAGTCGAGAAGCGCGTCGGCGATGCGGGAGTACGGCTGATCCATTCTCACGACATAGCTGCCTGCGGG
>DATAIM010000244.1:0-2324 GCA_036262655.1 Gemmatimonadaceae bacterium
ACTCGGTTGCGAAGTACTCGGAGCTCAACTCGTCACGGTCGTTGCTGGCGTATTACGACCGCGTCCGGGACAGTGACGTGCACTCGTGGATGGCGGATTACACGCTCGCCTTCAAGCGCACGATCGAGCCGCGCAAGCATGAGATCTCGAGCGAAATGCGGTACAACAGATCTCACGACGATGACGACACGAACCTGTTCCGCCTGACGCTCGCGCCGCCGGGTGCACAGACACTTGTGGCATCGACTCCGATCGAGCGCGAGCTCAACGAGACTGACGCGACCAACCAGACCCTCAACGCGCAGGTGGACTACACGCGCACGCTGAAGAGCAAGGCCAAGCTCGAAACCGGTGCCAAGGGAACGGGTCGCTGGCTCGATCGCGATTTCGACGTTCTCAAGGATCCGGCCGGCAACGGGACATGGGTCCCGAGCAGCCTGAGCAACGGTCTGAGCTTCTCGGACCAGGTGCTTGCGACGTACGCTGTCCTCAGCAAGGGCGTCGGCAAGTTCGACCTCCAGGGAGGACTGCGTGCGGAGTACGCGCGACGTGACTTTACGCTCAAGACGTCCAGCGAAGCGTTCCCATTCAGCTACACGAGCCTGTTCCCGAGCGCTATTGCGGCTTACAAGTGGAACGAGGGTCTGCAGGGCAAGCTTGCATACTCACGCCGCATCCGCCGCCCCGGCACGCAGGAGCTCAACCCGTTCCCGCAGTTCTTCGATCCGCAGAACGTCTTCTTCGGCAATCCCAAGCTGAACCCGGAATACACTGATGCATTCGAGCTGGGACTCACTCGTACCGGTAAGCTCGGCACCCTGCAGCTGTCGCCGTTCTACCGGAAGACGAACGACATCATTCGTGTAGCAATCAACACTGCGGATACGGTCGAAGGCCGCGAAGTCACGTCGGTCAGCTTCGAGAATCTCGCTACCAGCAACTCGTGGGGGACTGACCTGACCGGCCAGCTTCGTATGGGGCCGCTCGGGAACGTGCTCGGCGCGTTCAACGTCTTCAAGATGGTCACCGATGGTGGCTCGACCTCCGCTCTTTCATCGAACGCCGTGACGTGGTCAGCCCGCATCAACGGGACAATCAATGCGGCGAAGAACACGACACTCACCGGATCTTACTTCTACCGCGCGCCGACGAAGATCGAGCGTGGAGAGTTCGCGGCGCAGCAGATGGCGAACTTCTCGGTGCGGCAGAAGATCATGGATGGCAAGGCGACGGTCAGCCTTCGCGTGCAGGACCCGTTCAACACGATGGGAATGAAGATCAGGACCGGTGACGACAACATCACGCAGGTTACGCAGCGCAAGTTCGGCGTGAGAGGGGCGTTCCTCACCTTCCAGTACAACTTCGGCCAGACTCCCAAGATCAGGCCGATCCAGGCACCACAGGACAACGGCCCCGCCCCCGGATTCCCGTCGGGCGGCTGATGATGGTGGTGGACGAAAAAACCCTCCGAGGGGCACACCTCGGAGGGTTTTTTCGTTTCGGCTGCTACCTCAGCTTTGAAAGTCCCGTGTCCGGCTTTGAGACTTCGACCGACAGCGTGAACGTCCGCTGTTCATCCGGATTGAGCGTGCCCACTCCGACCATCTGGCGGGCTATCTCTTCACCTTTGTCGTTCCGGATCGACAGCAGCATGGTGTATTCCCATGCTGCTTCGTTTCCCGGATGCCGGATCTTTCCCTCGACACTTAGCGCGGAGAAACCCGGCGGCTTGTACCTCGCTGTGTGCGGCTCCCATCGGAGGCTCTTGCGGCAGATCGGGCACGCTGTCGCGCTCTGAAGAATGGTTGCTCTGCAATGCGGGCAGGTGCGCGTCTTTCCCGCGATACCCTGGCCGCTATTGGTCATGAAACTGAGCCGGACTCCATTCGGGGCTTAGTACCGGCGCCGGCGCCTGCTTTTTCATCCCAGCCGAATTCAGCGTTGCCGCGCATGCGCGAACCGGCCGCGACCGTGAGAGATCCAGCCTTCAGATCACCGTTGAGGACGCCGCTCTCGAGCAGCTCGACACGCGACGCGGCATCGACGTTACCCTCGAGCTCGCCCGCGATCGTGACCGTGCTTGCCCGCACGCCCCCTGTCACCTTCGCGCCGCGATCGATCGTGAGGTTTCCCTCGACATTCACGTCACCCTTGAACTGGCCGGCGACGCGGACGTGGCCTGCACCCTGAATTTTTCCCTCGATGGCGAGGTTCGCAGCGATCAGCGTTTCCTTGGCCTCGGACACTGGAGCACGCGACGGCGTGTTGTAGGTCGGGGTGTTGGAGGCAAAGGTGTCATCTGATCTCTGGGGTGCGGGACTCTG
>DATAIM010000245.1:0-2836 GCA_036262655.1 Gemmatimonadaceae bacterium
TGCAAAGGGTACCGCGTACATCGAGCGTGAGGTGCGTCGCATGGGCCTCATTCCAGCCGGAGATAACGGTACTTTCTTCCAGGCGGTTCCTCTCTACGCGCGGAGTGTGGACACGACGTCACAACTGTCGGCTGATGGCACGCCGGTAGCTATAGGGAAGGATTATTTTCCCGTTCACCCGGGTGGGACGCTCAAGTCAGTGAATGGTGCGCAGCTGATCTATGCTGGAAGCACCGCCGACTCGGCGACAATGATTCCGGCGGCCCAGGCTATCGGAAAAGTGGTCTTCTACTCGGGACCGGCCGCTAACGTTTCAGCGCGATATCCTGGTGCCGTCGCGTTCATGACGTCCCGTCCCGATCAGCAGCTGACGCAGCTTCGCGCTTTTATCTCGAGGTCGTCGCAGCTGATGAAGAGCGACGAGGATACGGTTATTCGTCGGCTCTCGGCCGTCGTCCCCGAGTCGTCCGTTCCCGCGTTTCTCGGCGTAGCTCTGGCAAATGCCCGCCCCGGCACTCTGGGTCGCACGCTGCATGGGGATATTCGCTATAAGAACACCGATACACCCGGGCGCAATGTCATTGCGATAGTTCGAGGCAGCGATGCCAGACTAAAGAATCAGTACGTGGCTCTCGGGGCGCACTCCGACCATGTCGGGGTGAGGCGGGGCGGGCCCGTGGACCATGATTCGCTGCGAGCATTCAACCAGATCGCAGAGCGCATCGTCGTTGCGCGCACCCGAGTTCAGCCGGGATTCCCGGGCTCAGGCCTGGCGCCGGCCGAGCGTGCTTCGCTCAAGGTGAATGTCGACAGTCTGCGGCGCGTGCGGCCGGCGCGGCTGGATTCGATTCACAATGGGGCCGACGACGACGGCTCGGGGAGCGTTGGTCTGCTCGAGATTGCCGAGCTCTTCGCCGGCACGAATCCGAAGCCTAAGCGGTCGATTTTATTTGTCTGGCACACCGCCGAAGAATCCGGGCTTTTCGGGTCGGAGTATTTCACCGATCATCCAACTATTCCGCGTGACTCGATCGTGTCGCAGATCAATATCGATATGATAGGCCGCGGGGAAGCGGCGGACATGCCGGGCGGGAGCCCTGATTACGTGCAGTTGCTCGGCGCGCGCCGCCTCTCGACCGAGTTCGGCGACATCATCGAGAAAGTGAACACAACTGGGAAACACGCGTTGAAGCTCGATTATACTTTCGATGCCGACAAGCACCCCGAACAGCTGTACTGCCGCAGCGATCACTACGAGTATGCGCGGTACGGAATTCCGATCGTGTTCATGAGCACGGGCGGACACGCCGACTACCATCAGGTGACTGACGAGCCGCAATACATCAGCTATCCGCACCTCGCGCGCGTTGCCACGTTTGCCGCCGATCTCGCGAAGACCGTTGCGAACATGGATCACCGCCCGCTCGTCGATAAACCGAAACCGGATCCAAAGGCAGACTGCGTGCAGTAGGGTTGCTACGCGCGATGCCACCAGGTTTTTTTGTCCTTCCGTGAAATCACCAGGGCGACGATAGTGTCAGAGAAGATCGGTTACGACCGCCGCGCGTTCATGGCGTATTTCTCGCGCATCGGACTCGGCTCGCCATTGATGCCCGGAGTATTGTGGGCAAAGATCGCGGCCGGTGCGGACATCACTGTTGCGACGATTGCCGTAGCTGAGGAGGTCGCCGGACTGAAGTTCGACGATGCCGAAAGAACGATGATGGTCGACGGGCTCAAGCAGCAGGAATCGCGAATCGAAGCGCTGCACAAGGTCTCCATTCCGAACTCGCTCTCTCCCGCGCTGGTCTTCAATCCGGTTCCCCCCGGCAAGGAGATCGCGCGCGGGCCGCGTCGCCCGATGGTGCGCAGTCGCGCGGCGATCGGACGCGTGCCGTCCGAGGAGGAGCTCGCGTTTCTTCCCGTCACAGCCCTCTCGCACCTGATTCGCGAGCGAAAGATCACGTCGACGCGGCTCACGGATCTCTACCTCGCCCGCCTCAAGCGGTATGATCCGGTTCTCAAGTGCGTGATCACGCTGACGGAAGACCGCGCGCGCGCACAGGCGAAAGCCGCTGACGCCGAGATAGCTGCCGGCAGATACCGCGGCCCGCTGCATGGAATACCGTGGGGTGCGAAGGATCTTCTTGCCGTAAAGGGATACAAGACGACCTGGGGTGCGGGGCCATATCGCGACCAGATAATCGATGAGGACGCCACGGTCGTTCAGCGTCTTGATGCAGCAGGCGCAGTGCTTGTCGCAAAGCTGACGCTTGGCGAGCTCGCACAGGGCGACATGTGGTATGGCGGACGAACGCGCAATCCGTGGAAAGTTGAAGCCGGGTCGAGTGGATCCTCTGCGGGCCCGGCATCAGCAACGGCGGCAGGACTGGTTGGTTTCGCCATCGGCAGTGAAACTCTTGGATCGATATCCTCGCCGTCGACGGTATGTGGTACCACGGGTTTGCGTCCCACTTATGGCCGCGTTCCGAAAACAGGCGCGATGGCTCTGTCGTGGAGCATGGACAAGCTCGGACCGATCTGCCGCAGCGTCGAAGATTGCGCGCTCGTGCTCGACGCGATCCATGGACCGGACGGGAAGGACAACAGCTCGGTAGCCGCGGCATTCACCTGGGATGCTACGCTTTCGCCCCGAAAGCTGAGAGTGGGTTACGTGAAAAGCGCGTTCGACCTCCCGATGATGGATCCAAAGGACGAGAAGCGGACATTGCATGGCTCCAAGGTGTTCGATGATCGCGCGCTCGAGGTGCTGCGTGGTATGGGAATCAAGCTCATTCCCGTCGAGCTGCCCGATGTTCCGTATGACCCGATGCGG
>DATAIM010000246.1:0-2753 GCA_036262655.1 Gemmatimonadaceae bacterium
TTTCCGGGTTCTGGAAGACGACGGACTGACGGCGCTCTCGAAGATGGACGCTAAGCGCATTCCGGCGTTCATTAACCCAGAATCTGGTACCGCTGAGGGGGCCCGCACTGTTCTAGCCGCGGGCCCCTTCGACGTTCACGAGGTGCCGCCATCGGAGCTTCGGGCGAGAATCGCCGACGTCGTGGAGGCCGGAGCCACCCGGGTCCTTGTCGCAGGCGGTGACGGAACGATTCGGACTGCTGTGGAGATAGTTGCCGGGAAACCGGTGGAGCTGGCCGTACTCCCTGCCGGTACGCTCAATCATTTCGCGAAGGATCATGAGCTGCCGGTAGATCTCGATAAAGCGGCAGTGACAGCTGCCAGGGCGCCCGCCGGGCCGGTCGACGTCGGTCGCGTTGGAGAGCACCTTTTTCACGGCACTAGCTCCATTGGGGCGTATGTGCTCTTCATGCGCATTCGCGATCGCCTCGAGCCGCGACTCGGCTACAGGATTTCCACCTTTATCGCAGGTATTCTGACGTTCTTCAGAATGCCGAGCATAGCAGTGGAGCTCGACATCGATGGTGCAAAACGGATCTATCGAACCCCGCTTCTCTTTGTAGCGGTCGGTGAGCGGGAGCTCAAGCTTCCCACGCTTGGAGGCAGAGTGAAGGGCGGGAAGCGGGGGCTCCACCTGATGATCGTCCATGGACGGCGGAAGGCACGCATGCTGGTGCTGGCGCTCGACGCCTTCTCGAATGGAGTACGCGAGGCTTCCCGCGCTCCTGAATTCGACGCCTTCATTGTCGATCGCTGTACGATTCGGATGCGACGGCGCCACGCGCGCATCTCATTCGATGGCGAAGCGCAGAACATCGAGACACCGCTGGAGTATCAGCTGGAGCGCGATATGCTCCTACTCGTCGGCGGAGAGACCAGCACGCCCGCCTGACATCCTCCTCGCGCGCGGATCCGATGAGCACCACCGAACTTGCTGACACACTTGGGACGATCGTCGGGGAGCGCTTCGTTCTGAGGCGTGAGAGCGATCTCCTTGTCTACAACTCGGATGGGCTTCCCGGATATCGAAGGATGCCCAGGGTCGCGGTCTTTCCCGGCACACGTGAGGAAACGGTCGAGGTGGTTCGCGCGCTCGCCACCGACGGGGTGCCATTTGTTGCACGCGGCGCCGGCACCGGGCTGTCGGGGGGAGCGCTTGCCGACGATGTGGTTCTGCTCGGTCTGCATCGATTGAAGCAGATCATCTCGATCGATCAGGAAAATCTTCGGGCTGTGGTCGAGCCGGGAGTCGTGAATCTGCGCCTCAACCGCACGCTCGCTCCCCTCGGGCTTCTCTACGCGCCGGACCCATCGAGTGAGGCCGCCTGCACGATCGGCGGCAACGTTGCTGAAAATGCCGGCGGCCCCCACTGCCTGAAGTACGGTGTTACGCTCAACCACGTCGTGTCCATTACCGCTTTGCTTCCCGATGGAGAGATCGTCGCGCTGGGAAACGCCGGCGGTGAAACGGCCGGCTATGATCTTCGTGGAGCATTCATCGGCTCGGAGGGCTGCTTTGGCGTTGCGCTGGACGTCACTGTCCGGCTGACACGTAAGCCTCAGGCAGTTCGCACGATGCTGGCCGATTTTACCTCGGTCGACGAGGCCGCTCATGTCACCTCGGCGATTATCGCGTCCGGCATCGTTCCGGCCGCGCTCGAGTTCATGGATGGACCAACCATCCGGGTCGTTGAGTCATCGGTGTACGCGGCTGGTTATCCCGCCGATGCTGCCGCCGTTCTACTCATAGAAGTAGATGGGATCGAAGCGGGCGTCGACGCAGACCGCGACACTATCCGGCGCATCTGTCTCGAGGGTGGCGCGCGCGAAGTAAAGGTCGCGCGCAACGAAGCCGAGCGGCTGAAATTGTGGCAGGGAAGGAAGAAGGCGTTCGGAGCGATGGGGCGAATGGCGCCTCATCTGGTGGTGCAGGATGCCGTCATTCCGCGAACAAAGCTGGCTGAGGTGCTGGCAAGGATCAGCGAGATTGCCGCGGCAAACCGCGTGGTAGTCTGCAACGTTTTCCACGCAGGTGACGGCAATCTGCATCCGAACATTCCCTACAACGCCGACAATGCCGACGAAGCGGCGCGCGTCCATCAATCGATGGGTGAGATAATGCGCGCTTGCGTCGACGCCGGAGGCAGCATCACCGGAGAGCACGGCGTCGGGCTCGACAAGATCGGCTACATCGACATGATATTTTCGCCCGATTCTCTGGGCGCGATGTGCCGGCTTCGAGAAGTTTTTGATCCGGACCGCCGGGCGAATCCGGGCAAAGTCGTTCCCATACACTCATGCCAGGAGTGGCGCGGGAGCCCCGCATCTCGAAACGCTGAGCGGCTCTCGGCTCCAGTCCAATGACCGCCGCGGTTGACGCACGTACACTCCGGCAGATGGTGCTCGACGCTGCGCTCTCGGAAACTCCGCTTCGTATCGCGGGGCGTGGGCATTGGATGGACGCCGGCCGGCCAAGCAGCGCGACAACCATCGTATCCGTGGCGAGTGAGGCCGGGGTCGTCGACTACGTTCCCGGTGACCTGACGATCACCGTCCGAGCGGGAACAACGCTCGATCACATCGAGCGAACGGCACGCGCCGAGGGTCAGTGGCTTCCCCTCGATCCGTTCGGCAGCAGCGATGGAACGATCGGTGCCACCATTGCCACCGGATCATTCGGTCCGCTTGCCCATGGATTCGGGAGGGCGCGAGAT
>DATAIM010000247.1:0-3089 GCA_036262655.1 Gemmatimonadaceae bacterium
CGAGCCTGCAGGCGCGCCGCGCACGTGATCGACATGCTCGTGAGTGACGACCACTGCCTGTATCGATCTCGGGTCGACAGCAATTCGTGCGAGCCGCTGCGCCATGGTCCGGGTTCCGAACCCTGCATCAACCAGAATCCGCGTATCGCCGGACTGCATCAGGACCGCGTTTCCGCGGCTGCCGCTTCCCAGCAGACACAGCTTCACCTCGTGTCCTCGCTGGCACTGTACGCGTCATGAAGCTGTTTGCGGGCGGAAGCGCTCAACGTAACGTGACGCCGTGCCATCATCCGCTCAGCCACCTCGAGAAACTTTTTTCTATCATACCGTCCGTACGGTTCCCGCTCTCCCCAGGCAAAGGGCGGTATCCTCTTCGGTGTGCTGTGCGCCCCGTAAACATTCGCGCCTGTCCCGACCACGCACCCTGTGGTGAGCATCGTTCCAATTCCTGTCTTCGCATGATCACCCATCAGGCTCCCGAGGAACTGCAGGCCCGTATCGCGAAGGCCATCCGGAGTCCACAGCTGCACCGTCCCGTACGTGTTCTTGAGATTGCTCGTCGTCGTGCCCGCGCCAAGATTCACCCAGCGCCCAATATATGAGCTTCCCACAAAACCTGTATGCGCTTTGTTCGAGTGACCAAGCATGACCGTCGAGGCGATCTCCCCGCGAACCTTACAGACGTCTCCGATCGAGCAGCCGCGAATCGCGTCGCCCGCGATGTGTGAGCCCTCGCCGATGTAGGTCGGGCCAACGATTCGAGTGAACGAAGCGATGGTCGCTCCCCGCCGAATCAGGATCGGTCCATCAGTAGCGTCGAGAATTACGAAGGGCTCTATCGCGGCGCCGGTCTCGCAGTAAACGCTGTTTTTACCGATCACCGTTGCATTCTCGATTGCCGCTCCGGAAAGCTCCGCCCCCATGATGGGAATATCCTCGGTGAGCTGAGCCGACAGCCCCCCGATAAGATCCCACACATTGCCCAGCCAGCGTCCCTCGATCGGCCTCGGAGTTGCTTCGGCCGGCACCAGCGATTCGAGTGCCATCGAACCGTCGATGAGCGCGTCAGTGTTGATCGATTGCCTTACGCGCACCGCGCAGACGGTGCCTTCGCACGCGAATGCCGCGCTCAGGTCATCGATTGTCTCAGAAAGGGAAACGACGAACCGTGAATTCACTACCAGGGAGCCGGGAGGAATGGTCGTCTCGCCTGTCACCGCTGACGAAGCTCCCCCTTCATCAAAGCTTGAAAGGTGTGGAGCGCTGAGGAAACCGTATGCCTTTGTGCCCGCGCCTCGCTCCCACCGCGCGCGTATCAACTCAGCGCCTGCGCGGAGCTCCGACACAGGGCGCGTAAGAACGAACGGTTCAAAACTCCGCGCCTGCGAGTCGTCGTAGAGGTACAGTCGTTTCACGTCAGATCGCGCAATCGCGCCGGCAGTGCGTCGATCAGTGTCTTCAAGTCGGCCGACCGCTCGGTCGTCGTTACCAGAGTCACGCCTCCCCGTGTAACAACTACGAGGTCCGAGACGCCGTACAATACCGCGGTCTGCCCCTCCGCGTGAACCACGTTGCCCTTTGCGTCGAAGGTGAAAACGTCACCACTGCTCACGTTGCCGCTGGTATCCTCGGGCTTGACGCGACGGAGAGCGCCCCACGTCCCAACGTCATCCCACCCGAAATCTCCCTTCACGACGCGGACCTTGTCGCTGCGCTCGAGAACGCCGACGTCAACGGAGACAGGTGTGACGGCGTTGAAGAACGCATCGAGTCCCGCTTCGGCATTTTCGGCGAGGGCCTTCGCAACCTCGGTTGTATGAGCCCGCACCTCCGCCAGAAACTCCCCCACGCGCCAGGCGAAGATCCCGGAATTCCACAGATAACCCGCGTGCATCATCGACTCGGCGCGGGCGCGGTCGGGTTTCTCGACGAAGGGTTTGACCCGCATCCCGCCTTCATCAATCGCCTCGCCTGGCTCGATATATCCGAAGCCTGGATCAGCTCTGGTGGGCAGCACGCCGACAGTGACCAGTGCACCCTGGCCGATCGCGACTTCTTCCGCGGCAAGCAGCGCCGCCCTGAATCCGGCGTCGTCAGCGATCGCCCAGTCGGCATGCACACAGATCATCGTCGACTCGACTCCGGTACGGCGTTCGATTTCCAGCGCCGCCCACGCCAGTGCCGCCGCTGTACCAGCGGGTTTGGGCTCCGCCAGAATGTTTTCTTTTGGCAGTGAAGGGACCGCGTCCGAGATCGCATGCGCCAGCGAGGCGTTCGTGAGCACGAGCGTACGCTCGACGGGAACGATCGCCTCGAGCCGCCGGAATGTGTTTACCAGCAGCGGCTCATCATTGACCAGCGGCAGCAGCTGCTTCGGCCGTTCCGGTGTGCTCAGCGGCCAGAAGCGGGATCCTACTCCTCCGGCGAGAATCACCGCCCATCTAGTCATGCTCGCCCGCTGCCCCTTCGTCGCTCGCGATGCCCGTGAGGCTGGCAATCAGTGAATACAGTCTCTTGGGGCTGAAGGGCTTCGTCAGAAACCCGGTAGCTCCGCTCTCGCGTGCGTCGCGTTCGTACTCTTCCTGGCCCGCGGCAGTGAGGATGATGCAGGGAATGTCCTTCCACCGCTCCGCCGCTCTGATCCGATCGAGAACGTCGAGTCCGCTCAGCCTCGGCATCATGAGGTCGAGTACGACAAGGTCGATTGTGTCCTCCTGCTCGAGGATATCGACAGCTTCCTGCCCGTCGAATGCGAGACTGACACGAAACGGCCCCTGTTCCATCTTGATCTTGATGATCCGGCCGATGTGCGCTTCATCATCGGCGACGAGGATGTGCCGCTCTTCGCCCGGTGTGTTTTTCATGCCTGTCAGAAAAGACGCGCGATCGACTCTCGGTGGCGTCGGACATCATACAGGAGACTGCCGAGGTCCGCTGTACGCGTCGTCAATACGCAGAGGAGAGCGTCGTCGCCGACAGCCGAGACGAGGACGTAGCCGTTCTCGTGTTCGACCAGTGCGATCCGCGCCGACCCCTTGTCAGTTGTCGAGCCGATTTCGTCGGCCGAAGCAACTATTGAAGGCACTCGT
>DATAIM010000248.1:0-1892 GCA_036262655.1 Gemmatimonadaceae bacterium
CGGAACGCAGGTGGTTGTCGGGGTAGCAGCGGCGGGCATCAGCAGCTGGCTCGCGATCGCCGTGCTGCTCCGTTATGTCAGTAAACACAGTTACGGCATCTTTGCCCTTTATCGTCTGCTCCTCGGGGCTCTCGTGCTTGCGATCCTCTATTGGCGTGGCTGACGGTTACCGCTTTGACGGCCTGGGCGCGAAGGATATCGCCGCAGCGCTCGATCTCCCTGCGGTCGAGCTTCTCGAGAGCACCACTTCAACCCTCGACGTCGCCCACCGGTTGGGTGCTGCTGGCTTTGAGGCCGGAACACTCGTAATCGCCGAGCACCAGACCGCGGGTCGTGGAAGGAGCGGGTCTCACTGGACATCCCGGCAGGCGCACGGATTGTGGCTCACACTGCTCGAGCGCCCGCGCGACACATCCGGGCTCGAGGTCCTGTCACTTCGTGCGGGTCTCCGCAGCGCACGGGCACTGGATCGCTTTGCGGCCGAGCCCGTGAGGCTCAAATGGCCGAATGATCTGTATGTCGACGGACGCAAGCTTGGCGGGATTTTGATCGAAGCACGATGGCGGGAAGGCCGGCTCGACTGGGTCGCGGTTGGGATCGGGGTCAACGTGAAGGCACCGGACGATGTCCCGCTCGCAGCGGCGCTCGACCCCGGTACAGTCAGGGTCGAGGTGCTGAGCGATTTGATTCCCGCCCTTCGCGACGCTGCGCAGTCGGCAGGTAATCTCACTCCGGTCGAGCTGATTGAATGGAATGCGCGCGACATGGCGCGTGGACGCGAATGTGTCGAGCCTGCGCGCGGTACCGTTGAAGGAATCAACGCAGGCGGCGAGCTCCTCGTTGCACTCGCCGACTCGATCGCCAGATTCCGCTCCGGCTCACTCGTGCTCGCCAACCCTTCATGAGACGCGAATGATTCTGGCATTCGATGTCGGCAACACAGAAACAACTGCGGCGATCTTCGACGGTGAGGCAATCCGGGCCCACTGGCGGGTAACAACCAGTCTCCCCCGAACCCCTGACGAATTCTCCCTCCTCCTCCGCTCGCTGATCGAAGGGAAGGGAATGTCGGTGTCCGATATCGACGGCACAGCCATCTGCTCCGTCGTTCCCCCCGTGACGCAGACCCTTGCGCGTGCGTGCGAGGAGTCCTTCGGATCGGAGGCGATCTTCGTCGACGCGAGGGCGGCTTTGCCGATCCGCCTGGAGGTGGACGAGCCGTTTACCGTCGGACCTGACCGGATCGCCAATACTCTTGCAGCGAGCCGCATCTGGCAGCGCGACGCGATCGTCGTGGATCTCGGAACCGCCACCACTTACGACTGCATCACGGCAGATGGTGCTTTCATTGGAGGCGTGATCCAACCCGGTGTGGGGACGTCCGCAGACACGCTCTTCAGGCGGACCTCACAGCTCTCGGCGACCGAGCTCATTCCCCCCAAACGAGTGATTGGAACTCGAACTGATGAGTGCATTCGGTCAGGGGTACTTTATGGCGCGGCTGATTCCATAGACGGCCTGGTCGGCCGCATCAAAGGCGAATGGAAGGCCGAGGCGCCGATCGTGATCGCGACCGGCGGTCTGGCCGAGAGCTTACGATCGTATTGTACGTCATTCGACGAGGTGGATCCGCACCTGACGCTGAAGGGAGTCCGGTTGGGATACGAGATTCTCGAGCCGGGCCGATCGAGGAATTCGCGCCACGATTAGCGGACTCCGGCCCGCTTGAATTAACCACGGATATCGGGTAGCTTAGGTCGTTAGCACTCTTCATGTGAGAGTGCTAACGACCTTTTATTCATGCCATTTCACGCAGGAGGGGTGCACAATATGGCCACCAATACCAAATCTTCCGTAGCGCCGCTCGCGGACCGGGTTGTCGTCCGCGCACT
>DATAIM010000249.1:0-4060 GCA_036262655.1 Gemmatimonadaceae bacterium
GACGTTCCCCTGATCATCAGGGGGAGCGGTCAGCTCGAGAGCGAAGTGGATCGATTCGTTCACGCCAACGATCTGGCATCCTCAGTTGCGGTTGTCGGCCGGTTATCGAATGCGGAGCTCTCGGAGAAGATAAGGAACGCTGCCTTTCTCGTGTGGCCGTCAGAGGGATATTATGAAACGTTCGGGTATGTAGCTGTCGAGAGTTTCAGCCTCGGGATTCCGGTGATCGCGTCCCGCGCCGGAGTTGCCGGGGAGATTGTGTCGGATGGCTTGACCGGGCTGCACTTCGCGCCCGGCAGTGCAGCCGACCTCGCCGACAAGGTTCGGTGGGCGTGGGAGCACCCGGAAGAGATGGCGCGCATGGGGATGAACGCGCGACGCACATACGAGGAGAAATTCACTCCAGCAAAAAATTACGACGCGTTGATCGGCGTCTACGAGCGCGCGATCTCAGAAAAGGCGCGCGCAACCCTGACTTGATTTGGCTCATCAGATTCTGGGCACTCGTGTCGACTCTACCAGCTACGCGGACGCATCTCGCCTGATTCTGAATTGGGCTCGCAACGGCGAGAGCCGGTACGTATGCATCGCGAATGTTCACATGGTGATGGAGGCCTACGACTCGAAGCCCTTTCGCCAGCAGGTAAATGCGGCCGACCTCGTTACCCCCGACGGAATGCCGCTCGTCTGGTCGTTGCGCCGCGCTGGACATCGGATGCAGGGGCGCGTCTATGGGCCTGACCTGATGCTGAAGGTCATCGACCAGGCAGCGATTAAAAAAGTCCCGATCGGTTTACTGGGGGGCAGGCCGGAAATTCTGAATGAGCTGGCGACTCGATTGGGAAGGTGGTTTCCTGATCTCGATGTGCGCTATCGCTTCAGCCCACCATTCAGAGAGCCCACGCCCGATGAGGATCAGCGGATGGTCAATGACATCAACGCCTCGGGAGCGCTGATCCTCTTCGTTGGCCTGGGCTGTCCCAGGCAGGAGATCTGGATGGCCGAACACGCCGGAAGAGTTCGGTCCGTAATGGTCGGAGTTGGAGCGGCATTCGATTTCCATGCGGGCGCGGTTCGCCAGGCTCCTCGCTGGATGCAGCGTATCGGACTGGAATGGGTATTCCGACTTACCCAGGAACCGCGGCGCCTCTGGCGGCGCTACCTCTATCACAATCCGCGGTTTCTCTGGGCTCAGCTCGTGGGATCGAAATAGACTAGCGAGTCCAGTTGAGTTACGATGCGATCGCGACTCTCAGATGGCGGGTCGCTTCGGTCAGGGCTTCCGCGGCCAGCGGACAGATTTGAGCACCGCTGCCGGCACGGATGATCTTCAAGGCCGAGTCACGACTGAGACCTGCGCGATAGGGCCGGTTTGCCGTCAAGGCCTCGTACATATCTGCCACGCAGAGAATTCTGGCGGGGACATCCAGCTGATCCGCCTTGACTCCCCATGGATAACCCGATCCGTCGAGCTTCTCGTGGTGCAGAGCCGCGGTGCGCGCGAATCCCGCGAACGCTCCGACCCGCTGCAGTATTTCCCACGTATAGATCGGGTGCCGCTGCATCTCTTCGCGCTCGAGCTGCGTCATCGGGCCTGCCTTATCGAGGATCGACGACGGAACCCCAAGCTTTCCGACATCGTGCAGAAGAGCGGCACGGGTCAGCACGGCAACTTCGCTTTTCTCGAATCCAAGCTCGAACGCGGTTGCACGCGCGTACTTGGCGACGTTCGTGGAATGCTGATAGGTGTACGGCGACTTCGAGTCGATGATTTCCGCGAATGCGCGCGCAACCTCGTCGAGACCCTTGTCGTCGACGTATCGCGTGTGCTGCTGAGGCTCGAGGGCGAGCGCCATCGACATGGCATCGGGCGAGAGAAGCGACTCCCACCAGCCGGTGTCCTCGCGCCAGCTCCGCACGATTCTCACAAGCGTCGGATCGAACCATTGATTGCTGCGCTCCCGAGTCATCCGCATTGCGCGAAGAAGTCCGCTCTGGGTGTGGAACGCATCCACCGTTTGCGCGAGCAGGATAATCCGCGAAAACAGCGGGATCTCATGGCCGATCTTGCCGTCCGGAATGCCCGTTCCATCCCAGTGCTCGTCGATGCACCGGATTGCGTCCGCCGTCGCCGTAGAGAAGCCCATGCGGAGCGCCATGCTCTCACCGCGCTCAGCTCGCGAGAGTGCCGGCCTGATCAAGCGCGGACGCTCGGCTCTTCGTAAAAGCGTTCCGACCCCCGCGCGAATCGCACTTCCGCTGGCTGTACCAGCGGTCCGTATGGCACTCAACGTTCGTTCGTGGAGCATCGCAAGGCTCACGCGCGGTTTTGCGGGCGGTTCCCCCGCGTCTAGAACGTCGGTGACTCGCGATGCGTCGGCGGATCCCGAGTCCTTCAGCCACAGCGCGCCGTATAGGGCGACCTTGTCGAAGGCCGAGAGGTTGAGCTCATCGGCGATTCGCATCCCTATGATGCACGTGCGGACTGTATGGCCCACCGATTGTCCTTCGGTGAGATCGAGCGCTCGCGACATCGCGGCAAGCACTTCCGAGAGCACGACATGGGCGACGGGCGCCGGGCGCGGATCGGGGCTCGGAAATTCCAGACCATGGCTGACACCCGGACCACTGAGAATCACTGGCATCCTTGTAAATGTGGGACGCTGGCGCGTGACTCCAGTATTCACCGCCGCACGATAAGGACGCTCGACATCCCTCGAGCGTTACGCATCACCATGCCGGTGCCGCCGGCCGATAACGGAGTGCTTCCGCGATGTGCAGCTCGCGTACAACACGGGATCCGTCGATGTCCGCGATGGTGCGAGCCACCTTGAGGACGCGGTGATACCCGCGCGCCGAGAACGAGAGCGCGTTGGCGGCGGTCTGCAGGAGTGCCCGAGCATCCGACCCTATCTCACCTGAAGCGTCGAGCCAGCGTCCCGACGCGTGCCCATTGAAGGTGATGCGGTGCGAGTCGCGGAACCGCCTCGACTGGATCTGGCGCGCGCGGCAAACGCGCTCTCGCAGAACGAGTGTACTTTCGCCCGACGGTGCCGCGCTCAAATCCGTCAGGGCGACCGGGCCAACTGTGACGTGCATGTCGATTCGGTCAGCGAGCGGGCCCGAAATCCGCCGTGCGTATCGGTCGATTTCACGGGGCGGACAGGTGCAGGTTCCGGTGGGATCGCCGAGCCGGCCGCAGGGGCAGGGATTCGTCGCGCCTATCAGAGTGAACCGCGCCGGAAAACGCACTGACATTGACGCCCTGGATATTACGACGCGCGCATCCTCCATCGGCTGGCGCAGGCCGTCGAGAACCGAACGCGGAAATTCCAGCATCTCGTCGAGAAACAACACTCCATTGTGCGCGAGGCTGACCTCTCCGGGCCGCGGCGAGCTGCCCCCGCCGATGAGGCCGGCGGAGGAAATCGAGTGGTGCGGCGCGCGAAATGGCCGGGTGCAGCTCGCCATCGACTCGCTCGTCAGAATGCCGGCAACCGAATGGATTGCGATCACTTCGAGTGATTCCGCCTCACTGAGCTCGGGAAGGATGCCCGGAAGACGGCGGGCCAGCATGGTTTTGCCCGCACCGGGGGGACCGACCATCAGAACGTTATGACCCCCCGCGGCTGCAATCTCGAGCGCTCGCTTGGCCGTACCCTGCCCTACTACTTCCGCGAAATCCGGTTGGTCCGCGCTGACTACCTTTACTGATGTGGAGGGTGATGCTGTCGTCAGCTCCCCACCTCCAAGCTCGGTCACGAGGGTTCTCAAATCCGCCGGTGCCGAAATAGAGAGGAAGCTCAGCCGTCCAGCCTCGTCGACGTTGCTAGGGGGGAGTACGAGAGTCCGTACGCCGGAGGCGCCGGCAAGACGTGCGACGGAAAGTGCACCGCGAATACCCCGCACTGATCCGTCGAGCCCGAGCTCACCGACGAACAGCCGGTTGTGTACAGCAGACGGATCGAGCTGGCCGGTTGCAGTGAGGACGCCGAGGGCAATTGGAAGATCGAAGGCAGTTCCGTCCTTTCTGATGTCTGCCGGCGCGAGGTTGACAGTG
>DATAIM010000250.1:0-1744 GCA_036262655.1 Gemmatimonadaceae bacterium
GCAGTTCTCTGCGCGCTATTCCAGGTAGACGGGAGCGGCGAACGAGTCCCGATCATTTGCATCGAGGAGCCGGAAACCGGATTACATCCAGGCGCCATGGGCGTTTTGCTCGAGGCCATGCGCGAGGCGAGCCACTCGTCCCAGCTAATTGTCACCAGTCACAGCCCTGATCTGCTCGACGACAAAGACATCACAGCCGATTCCATCATCGCTGTCCAAGCGGAGAACGGGCTCGCTCAGATCGGGCCTATCAATGAGCCGAGCAGATCCCTCTTGCGTGACCGGCTGTATACGGCGGGCGAACTTCTGCGGCACAACCAGCTCTCCCCTGAGCCGCCGGTTGCCCCGCGGTCGTGACTCGGCTTGGACTGATCGTCGAAGGTGAGGGCGAAGTCGCGGCACTGCCCGTGCTTGTTCGGCGCACCGCGGAGGCAGAGGGCCGCACGATCCACGCGCTGAGGCCTCATCGCCGATCACGTTCCAGCCTCGTGCTGAGAGATGAGCTGAAGAATTCAATCGAGGCGCTTCACCGCATCGAGCACCCCGGCGCTGTCCTCGTCGTCATCGACGCTGACTCCGATTGCGCCAAAGAGCTAGGTCCGGAACTCGCGACGCGTGCTCAACGGTCCGATCTGCCCACGGCGGTCGTCATCGCTGAAGTCGAATTCGAGACGTGGTTTCTATACGCAGCCGAATCGCTTCGCGGTGCAAACGCGCTGAAGAGCGATGCCCTGGCACCGGAGAACCCGCTGGAAATCGCGAGCGCCAAGGACTGGCTGACGCGCCACATGCACGTCGCGCCATATTCCCCGACGCGCCACCAAGCAGCCTTCACAGCCCGCATCGACCTCGCGGCGGCCCGGCGCTCCCGCTCCTTCGCAAAGCCTCACCGCAAAGTCTGCCGCCTCAGCAGCTAGTCCTGGTTATCTTTCCACTCCTCATACCAGGCCATCTGAATCGCTTCGAGCTTCCCCTCCGTCGACCTCGCCGGGTCGTCGTCAAAGCCATCGAGTTCCGTCACCCATTTGTGCAGATCCGTAAAGCGCACGGTCAACGGATCGATCGCCGGAAACTTCTCATACAGCGATAATCCCAAGTCTTCGGTTTGATCCCAGGTAAGTCCCGCCATCAGATCTTCGTCCCCTTCAGCGCGCCCCGCACCGCGGTATTCATCATCGTCTCGGCCAGATGCGTCGTCACCTCGTTCAGCCGATCGATGTGCGCACGGATGCGCAGGTGATCGTCGGCATGATACACGACCAGCAGTTCGTTCACCGCGGCATCGATGGCCTGGCGCTCGGTATCCGGCAGGTCGTGGTACGCATCGTTCTGACGCGCCTTCTCGACCGCCGCGAGAATCGCGTCCGCATCGACGCGCGCCTCCCGCACCTGGCGCTCGCGCAGATCCTCCTCGGCCTTCTCGAACGACTCCCGGATCATCGCCTCGACCTACTCATCGGTTAACCCGTACGACGGCTTGACGTCGACGCTCTGCTCGCGCCCCGTTCGCGCATCGCGCGCCGTCACGTTCAGAATGCCGTTCGCGTCAATTAGAAACCGCACCTCGATGCGGGCCATTCCCGCCGGCACCGGATCGATATTCACCAGATCGAAGCGCGCCAGACTCCGGCAGTCCTTCACCAGTTCGCGCTCGCCCTGAACGACGTGGATCAGCACGTTGCGCTGCCCGTCGACCGCCGTGGTGAAGGTCTCGGTAGCGCTTGCCGGAATCGTTGAATTCCGG
>DATAIM010000251.1:0-2634 GCA_036262655.1 Gemmatimonadaceae bacterium
GTCAGGGAGATCCGGGGTCCTCTCAGTTCTTCCTCTCGCTGGAGGACGATCTGATGCGGCTTTTCGGCAGCGACAGGATCGCGAAGCTGATGGATCGGATGGGGGCGGAGGAGGGGGAGATGCTGACGCATCCTCTCATCACCCGGTCGATCGAGCAGGCGCAGAAGCGGGTCGAGCTCCAGAACTTTCAATCCAGAAAGCGGCTGCTGGAGTACGATGACGTCATGAATCAGCAGCGTGAGGTTATCTACTCGCTGCGATCGTTCGCGCTCGATGGCGGAGAGGAGCTGAAGGGCGAGGCAGCGAAGATGATCGAGAAGGGCGTGTCGCGCCGTGTCGAGAACACGCTTGCCACGTTCGAGAACGAAGAGGACTGGGACTTCGCGCTGCTTCGCCAGGACCTGCTCATGCACTATCTGCTGAGCGTTCCGTCATTCGAAGAGAACGCCGACAAGCCGACCTCTCTCGCAGTCGCGCAGCAGGATGCCGTCGATTCCGCAAAGAAGGCGTTCGACGACAAGCTCGCCGGACTGAACGAGTTCGGTGGACAGCTTCTGTCGCTCGTGATGCTCAACGTGCTGGATGAAAAGTGGAAGGATCACCTATACGATCTCGACCAGCTGCGGAACGCGATTCACTATCGGTCGTGGGGACAGAAGGATCCCCTCATCGAGTACAAGCACGAGGCGTATTCGATGTTCGTGGACCTGATGTCCGACATCTACCACACGTTCACTGAGCGTTTTCTCCGTGCGCAGGTGCAGTTCGAGCCCGCGTCATACGACAGACCGGCGGAGAGCCGTCCGCAGCAACCGACGAAAAGGTTCAACGCACTGGGAATCCTCGAGGACATCATTCCCGACGAGGAGGAATTGAACGGCGACGGGGAGCCGGAGGAGGTTGTCGATATCGGACCCGCGGAGCCGCCGACACCGAAAAAGGCCGTGCGCGCCGAGCCGATCGTTACCGGTGCGGGACGCGTGCGTTCGCTCAATGCGGCGGCAAACGCGACACCTGCCGACTGGGAGAATGTCGGGCGCAACGATCCATGTCCGTGCGGGTCGGGGAAAAAGTTCAAGAAATGTCACGGGGCCAAGGTATAGCGTTGGGCCGCGGCGTCGATCGGCTGCACGCGGGATGAATGGCTTTCTCCAGCGTGCGGGATACGATGCTTCCATTTGCACTATGAAGGTGGTTCGTATTCCGCGCAGTTGAAGTACGCATGTCACTCCCCTGGATCCGGAGCGTACATGACGTCATCGATCAAAGAGCTGCCCACGAGTGAACGACCGCGTGAGCGACTGAAGTCCCACGGTGCCCGCGCTTTGAGCTCGTGCGAGCTACTTGCAGTTCTCGTCGGCAGCGGCTCTGAAGGAAATTCTGCCGTACGAATCGGTCACGAGATACTCGCGAGCGCGCATGGCTCGCTCAGGCGGCTGTCTTCACAGCCCGTGGCGGCTCTCACGTCACTCGATGGTGTCGGCAACGCGCGCGCCGTGTCGATCCACGCCGCCCTCGAGCTGGGGCGGCGGATGGCAGCCGAAGAACGCGAAGAAGGAATGCCCGTTCGCGGCCCGCGTGACGTGCATGAGATCTTCGGCCAGCGCCTGCAGGATCTGCCGGTCGAGGAGTTTCACGTCGCGATTCTGGACTCGCAGCACCGGCTCGAGCGCGACATCACAGTTACGCGCGGACTGCTCAACTCCTCACTGGTCCATCCGCGCGAAGTATTCCGCGAAGCAATCGCGGAGAACGCGGCAGCGATCATTCTCGTCCACAATCACCCGAGCGGAGATCCCACGCCCTCTCCGGATGACCGGATCACGACCGAGCAGCTCGTTCAGGCCGGACGACTACTCGACATACCTGTGCAGGACCACATTATTATTGGAAGGGGACGCTATCTGAGCTTTGCGGAGGCAGGACTGCTTTGACTGCGATCGAGTCGCACGCTGTAATTCCGGGATGGAACGACTCCGGGACTCCGTTGCCGGAACGACTCGACCACGAGCTGCTCCTGCGCGCCTATCGCTTCAGCGAGACGGCGCATCTCGGGCAGAAGCGACTGTCCGGCGAGGATTTCGTATCTCATTGCGTCGAGGTCGCGAAGATCCTCGCGGATCTTCAGCTCGACACGGTCACTGTCGCGAGCGGGCTCATCCACGATGTGGTGGAAGACACCAACATCTCCGTTGCCGAGATCGAGACGCACTTCGGCTCGGAGATCGCGCAGATCGTGGATGGCCTCACCAAGATCGGCCACCTGCCGCTCAACTCCTCGCAGGAGAGGCAGGTCGAGAACTATCGCAAGCTGCTGCTGTCGATCGCAAAGGACGCACGCGTCATTTTGATCAAGCTTGCCGATCGCCTGCACAACATGCGCACGCTCGACCATCTGCCCGCCGAGAAGCGCCGACGGATTGCTCAGGAGACGCGGGACCTGTATGCGCCGCTTGCGCACCGCTTCGGGATGGCGCGCATACGATGGGAGCTCGAAGACCTGGCTTTCAAGCACATCGAGACGCCAGAGTACAAATCGCTCGCCAGGCTCGTCGCCAAGCGACGTGGCGAGCGCGAAGCAACGATCGCGTCACTTGCAGACCCGCTTCAGGAGCTGCTCGCAGACGCCGGAAT
>DATAIM010000252.1:0-1837 GCA_036262655.1 Gemmatimonadaceae bacterium
AGCTGATCGCCAATCGCGCGATGAACGAGCGCCGCGGCGACGGCGGAATCGACGCCACCCGAAAGTCCACAGATGACGTTCGCGGACCCGACCAGCTCGTGAATCCGCTGCACCTCCGCTTCGATGTACGATCCGGTCGTCCAGGTCGGTTCAGCCCGGCACACAGCGAAGATGAAATTTGCGATGATCTCGCCGCCGCGAGGAGTATGCGCGACCTCGGGATGAAATTGTACGCCGAAGAGAGGCCGCGACTCGTGCCGAAACGCGGTCACCGGGTTTCCAGCGCTGGCGGCCGTGACCACGTAGCCCGGCGGGGGTGATTCGATGTGATCACCGTGACTCATCCAGGCCGTGAACTCTTCGGTCTCGTCGAAGCCATCGAACAGTCCGCTCGACTCGGTTACTCGCACCTCTGCCCGCCCGTACTCGCTCCGCCCCGCCCGCCTGACCTCTGCGCCCTCGATGTGCGCCATGAGCTGCATGCCATAACAGATGCCCAGAACGGGCGCGACATCGAGCAGAGTACGATCAGCCATCGGTGCCCCCGGTGCATACACGGAGCTCGGCCCGCCGCTCAGGATGATCCCGGTCGGGTTCCACTCCCTTACCCATTCGACGCTGCGGGTTGGCGGATGTATCTCGGAGTACACTCGTGCTTCCCTTACCCGCCGTGCAATCAGCTGCGTGAACTGCGACCCATAGTCGATGATCAGGATCCTGCTCATACCGTGATGATTTCGACCTCTCTCGACTCGAGATCGAGAATCGCAGCAGTGCATGATCCCGTGATCCATCCGCAGGCCTCGCCGGGATTGATCACCAGCGTTTCGCCGCGCGTGACGACCTCCTGCTTGTGAGTCGAACCGTGAACCACGAACTGATGCGCGCTGATGGACCTCCGGTTCACCTCCCCGATGTCATGCACAATGAGTATTCGGTGGCCAGACACCTCGAAGCTGTGCGGAGATTCGTACAGCTCCATCCCCACCCCCTGCGCGGCCGCCGCATTCAAGCCCTCTTGATCGCCGTCATTTCTGCCGAAGATTCCGAGGAGCGCGACGTTCGCATCGTTGAAGGGCTTCAGCGCGAAAGGCGCGCAGTAATCTCCGGAGTGCATCACCAGAGAAACGCCTTTCGATACCATCACCTGAAGGAGCTCAGCGATCGCCGGGAGGCGGTCGTGCGAGTCGGCCATCAGTCCGATCTTCATGTGACCTTCCTCCATTCTGGCTCGAGTCTCTCCTTCCGCACGAGATCGGTGTACTGCTCTCTTTCCGTCACTACCCCATAGCGCCCGTCGTCCACAAGAACCTCGGCGATCCTCGGCCGCGAGTTGTAATTCGACGCCATTACGAAACCGTACGCACCCGCCGAGCGAACCGCAAAGAGATCCCCTGGCTTCGCGTCGTCCACGTCACGATTGAGCCCCAGAAAATCGCCGCTTTCGCAGACCGGCCCGACAACGTCCGCGGTGACTCTTTCACCCGAAGGCTTCACGGCTTCGATACGATGGTACGCATTGTAATGCGACGGGCGTATCAGGTCGTTCATGCCCGCATCGACGATAATGAATTGCTTGCCGCCACTCTTCTTTCGGTACAGCACGCGAGTGAGGAGAAGTCCTGCATTGCCGACCAGGTACCGCCCTGGCTCGACGATCACCTTGAGCCCCGTCGGGCCGACGAGTCGTTCGACGACGGCTCCGAACGCCTCGATATCTATGGGGTGCTCTTCGTCGTACGAGACCGCCAGACCTCCACCGATATCGAGATACTCCAGCCGGTCAGCACCTGCATCCTCGATCTCTTTTTTCAGCTGCAGTAACCGGCCGAGACCG
>DATAIM010000253.1:0-6032 GCA_036262655.1 Gemmatimonadaceae bacterium
CTGTGCTTAGACATCGCATTCTTCCGAATTTTGCGGCCGAGGCGAAGGGGATTACAGTGGAGCAGATCATTGACGGTCTTCTCGAGGACGTGAAGCCGCCCAAGAGCGACATCAAGATCTAGCTCACATGGCTCGCTCGAAGGACGGTGGCCGCGAGCAATCCGGAGCACGCGACAGTGGCGCATCAGTCCCCGACTTCGCGTCACTGCTCGATGCGGTCCGCGGGATACGATGGCCAGCCCGCGCAGCTGTTAGAGGAGGAATACCCGGGGCGCACACATCGCGGATGCGAGGCATTTCCGCTGAATTCACCGAGTACCGTCCTTACAGGCAGGGAGACGATCTCGGCCGGATCGACTGGAAGCTTTTCGCGCGAAGCGACCGCGCATACATAAGACTGTCGAACGATCGCGCAATTCTTCCGACGACATTCGTGCTCGATGCAAGCGCGTCGATGGCCTTCCCGGTGGAAAGCAACGCAAAGTGGAACCTTGCCGCCCAGCTGGCGATCGGGCTTGCAACTGTCGCTCGAAATTCGGCGGATCCAGTTGGACTCCTGATCGCGCGCGAAGGACAAACCGTTCAGCTCCCGCCGCGAACCAGACAAGGTGTGATCCACGAGATGATCCGCGCCGTGAGCGAGAACAGCCCCAGAGGGAGCGAGCCGCTGTCGCCGTCACTGACCGCCGCCATGCGAGTGAGCGGGCGAATCGTGATCATCACCGATTTTCTCGGCGACGCCGATGATCTGTTGAGTAATGCCGCACGCGGTGTAGCGGCCGGGCGCGAGATACATGCGGTTCATGTAGTGGCGCGCGAGGAGATCGATCCTCCGCATGAGACGCGGCTGGTTGCGGATCCGGAGTTTCCCGAAACAAGGCGCCCGCTGACGGATGACGCGCGTGAAGCGTACGTCGCCGCGTATTCGTCCTGGCGGGATCGGATCGCGCACGACTGGAGTGACGCCGGCGTCGCATACACAGCCGTCGTTGTGGGAGCAGAACCGCCCGACCAGCTGATCAGGCGAATAACCGCACCGCGGGGAGTCGCCGCGACCGCGTGACATTCCTTTCTCCCGGATTTCTGTACGCCGCTCTTGCTGCGGCGGCGGCCGTAGTCGCTCTGCACTTCATCGTAACGCGGCAGCCTCGTGCTGGAGTTCTGCCAACCGCGCGGTTCGTCCCAGATCTTCCGGCAACTGCAACGGCGAGAGCAGCGCGTCCATCCGATTTGCTGTTGATGATTCTGAGAATCCTTCTCGTTCTTGCAGCGGGAGCTGCATTGGCTGGACCGATTCTCACCCCGTCTCGAAAGGCTGATGCGCGAGTGATTCTGGCCGATGTGTCTGCAGCTTCACTGGAAGCAACGGGGCTACGCGACAGCATCCATAGTATCTATCGCGATGGAGATGCTCTCGTTGTCTTCGACTCCTCCGCCCGCGTTACCGGTATCCGCGCTCTCGACTCCTTAACAGCGGGTGTCTCTCAGGTACCACGGTCGGATCCATCTGCGGGAAACATCTCTACCGCGCTGATTTCGGCGATTCGCGCAGCAGGCAGTCTTCGCGAGCGAGCGGACAGCATCGAACTTGTGATCGTCTCGCCATTCGTGGCTGACGAAATCGACGCCGCTACAGACAGCATCAGGGCGCTCTGGCCGGGTAAGGCGCGTCTCGTTCGGCTGCCCATAGCTGGCGACACATCACCACGGGCAGCGACGCCGCTCACGCTTCAAACGGCGGCGGGAGATCCACTCCAGATCACTGCCGGGCTCGGTCGACGCCAGCTGCCGTCGGGAGCGAACATCATTCGGGAACCGTCGAGCGGCCTGAGGCCGCAAATACCCCCTGTCTCTGGCGGCGCTGTTGTTGAATGGCCGATCACCGGAAGACCGCGTGGTGCATTGCGCCGCCAATCGAATGATACGATCGGCGGAGTCATCGCGGGACGGGCGCTTGTGATAGCCGCATTCGAGCGCAGGTGGATTTTTCCGGCGGATTCAATTCGTGACGCAAACGTCATCGCGCGCTGGGTGGACGGAGAGCCCGCAGCAGTCGAATGGCGTGCGAATGGCGGATGCATACGATCCGTCGCAGTTCCAGTCGCAGCGATCGGTGACCTCGTGATTCGGGATGATTTCGTTCGATTCGTCGCGGCTCTATCGCGAGATTGCTCCGCTCGCACTCGCTTGGCGATGTCAGCCTCTGCGCTGGGATCCCTAAGGCGCGCGGGAGGGAAAGCGCCCCGCGATGCATTCAGGCCACGCTCCGATGTCCAGTCGACCCTTGCTCCATGGCTGTTCGCGTTGGCGATCGCTGCTGCTCTAACCGAGCTGCTCGTACGGCGTCGTTCCGAACCTCGCGCGTCTCCTGAACTGCCGCGTGCGCCAGTGGCGTCAACGTGACCGCGTCCGACAGGGTTCGGAGCGCTCAGCGCATTCTTACCGCCGGCGCTGTAACACATGCGCTGGTCTGGGCGCTTGCCGCCGCCGTGGGTTTGCTGGCGATAACCGCATTCGCTTCGCTCGTGGCACCCGCTTTGGCCGATGGATCACGACTCGAATCCCCCGCCGCTCTCGCAGCCGCGGTCATTGTATTCGGTGTGCTCATGTGGAGGCACCGACAGCTCGTATCACGGCAACGCGTGGCCCTCTGGATAGAAGAGCGAATCCCTGAGCTGCACTATTCCCTCGTAACGGCCCTCGATGAAAAGCGCTCGGTGTTTGCGGATGAAATGGAGACAGCGGTGGGGCGGCAGGACGTCGGAGGTGTGATCTTCACTGCGCTGCGAAGGCGCCTGGTGCCAGCGCTGGGCGCAGCTATCGCGGCTGCGCTACTACTATATGTATCACCCTCAGCCACCTTTGGAGGCGGCGGTCTCTTTCGCCGGCTCGGCGGATCCAGCCCGGCCGCGATCATTCCCGCAGGCAGCCGGCTCCAGAATCTGAGTGTCCGTGTAGTACCACCACCGTACACGCGACAAAGTTCAGTCACACTCGACGATCCTTCATCGATTTCTGCAATTGCTGGCAGTCGCATCATCGTCAGAGGTAAGGGAACCCCGGCTGGCATAATGGCTTCCGTCAACGCCGAACCTCTCAGAGTGACAGCGTCTGGCGGTGGATGGACACTTTCTCTGGCGATGCCGTCCAAACCCGCGGCGCTCAACCTCGCGGACCGCGGATATGACCGGATAATCGTGGTCAACCCGCATGCAGATGCTCCGCCGAGGGTGGCGCTGAATTCACCACCGCGCGACACGACGCTCCGGGTTGCGAAACTCATCGTGAATCTCGCTGCGGCCGCAACCGACGACATTGGGCTCGGCATGGGTTACTTCGAGTGCCTCATCACTACGGGCTCAGGCGAGATCTTTACCGCGCGAACGGTTACGACTCCGATTGTGACTTTCGACGGCTCGCGAAGCGGCTCTCTCAGCGCGAAGCTCGATCTCGCAGCACTTAAGCTCGGGCAGGGCGACGTTGTTTCGATCAGGGCAATCGTGCAGGATCGGAATACGCTGAGTGGGCCTGGTCTCGCCACATCGGATACGCGCACGTTCCGCATCGCAAGAGCGGACGAGTACGACTCCGTCGCCGTCGATCCGGCCGGCCCGCTCCCGGTCGACAGCTCGGCGATGAGCCAGCGCATGCTGATCCTCATGGCCGAGAAGCTTGTGAAGGATCAGAAGACGATCACGCGCGCGGAGCTGGTAAAACGCTCCGGCGAGATCGGAGATCTCGAGGACAGGGTGCGAAAGCGAGTGCACGAAATACTCTTCGAGATCGAAGGAGGAGGTGCGGAGGAGGAGGACGCGTCCGCTCCACCCGAGCCCGAGAAAACGCTCGAAGGAGAAGAGTCGGACAACGTGTACGCCGTTCAGAATCCGGATCTCTTCCAGGCATATCAGGAGCTCTGGGCGGCAGTCAGATCACTTCAGATTGCCGAGCCCCAGCCGGCGCTTCCTCATATGCGTGCGGCATTGAAGGCGCTGGATCGAGCGCGTCTCGCGAATCGACTGTATCTCCGCGGAATTCCGCCCAAGGTGATTGTCGATCTGGCCCGGGTGAGGATGACCGGGAAGGAAAAGGGAACGGCGAATAGCAGGACACCGGGATCGGCTGCGGATTCCGCTCGTGCTCTCCTGGAGCGAAGGTTCACGAGCGCAGTCGAGCTGATTCCGCGGAACGCGGCGGGAGCTCTCCGGGAGCTCACGATGCTGCAGGTGGAAGCTCTCTCGACAGCGCCCGCGTTTGCTGGTGCAATCGGCGAAGCGATCGATGCATTCCGGAAAAGTCGCGACGCTACAATACCGCTTCTGCGGGCGCGTCGCGCGCTTTCCGGCGACCCCGTTGCAAAGCCGGGCCTTTCACCATGGACGGGTGGCTGGTGAGCGAGTTCGTTTTCTGCACCGGCCGTTACGAGTCCGGGGATTGGGACAGCGCTCCGACGCTTCCCGCAAATCTCATCGACTCCGTCGCGAGATACACCGAGATTGCGACCGCGCCTGCGGGCATCATCGTGCCTCTTTCGTCGGAGCGGATTCTCGAGTTTCCGTTCGTCTACCTGACTGGTCACCTCCCCTTCCGGTTCACAGAGGCCGAGCGGCGGAATGTCCGGCGGCTGGTGGACCGTGGCGGGATGATCTTTATCGATGACCACAACCACGACATCGGGGGGATCTTTCACAAGACGGTTCTCGAGGAGATCGAACGAACCTTTTCGAAGCCGATCGATCTGCCGAATACTCATCCGCTCTATTCAGCATTCTTCAAGTTCGACGATGGCCCACCAGCGACGAGTCATGAGCTGAACGGGTGGGGCGACAATCTCGTGCACAAGAATCTGAAAGCGGTAATGCGCGGCGACCGAATCGCGGTGCTCTACAGCAACAAGGACTACAGCTCCGAGTGGAACTACCATCCTGACAACAAGCGCTTCTCTGCCGTCGACAACACGCGCTTCGGCGTGAACATCATCGTGTATGCCCTCACGCGCTGAGTTCCGCGGGACGCTCGAGGTGGTGCTCCGCGTGCTGAGCATTGGTGTGCTCGGGTGGATGCTCTGGCTCTCGCTCGACCGTACCGGCAAGGGGGAGATAGTAGTCTCGGCGAGCTCGAGCAATCTCGGTGCGGCGCTGCGGGCCTGGTCGGCAGCGGGCTCGCCACCAATCGGAATTGCGGTAAAGCTCGATCGTGTGCCTCCGGCGCGGCAGCGCGACTGGCTTGTCGCACTACGTTCGGCCGGCAGCCCGGTTACCTGGAGTGGTGATCTGCCTGCGATCGCGATAGCCGCGACTCCGGTCGCCTCGCCGCGTGGAGGTCTGACCATCCTGACAGCGGCACCGAAAAGCACTCAGGTGGATGTGATCGATGACATCGGGCCGCTGGACAGCGCTCGAGCGAGCGGCGGCGGCGTGCGCTTCGCCATTCCATCCTGGACTGGAGAGATCAGAGCGGATGTCGCAGGGACCACGGCGACTGCAATGGAGCCGGACAGCCTCGTGGTCAGGCGTGTTCTCGTAATTGGTAACGCCGGCTGGGAATCGAAGTTCGTCACGGCGGCGCTCGAGGAAGATGGATGGAAGGTGGACGCACAGATGCACGTCGCTCCCGGAGTCGACGTCACGCAAGGCTCGGTCAGCCCAATCGACACGGCTCGCTATGCGGCGGTGATCGCCCTCGATCAATCTGCCTCTGCCTTTGCGGGGGCGATCGGTCGATACGTCGCCAGTGGCGGAGGTCTCATTCTTTCCGGGGCGGCAGGTTCGGTCGATGCGTTCTCACAGCTTCGCCCCGGCGCTTCGGGCAACAGGATCGGAGGTTCGTTAGCGAGCATGCCAGCTGATGTGATGAATATCGATAGACTTGCTGTTATTCCGCTCGTGTCAGTGAGGTCGGACGTGATCGTACTCGATAGGAGAAGCGGCGCGGTCTCGGCAGCGGTGCGCCGGCATCTTGGCGGGCGTGTGCTTCAGTCCGGGTACGTGGATACATGGAGATGGAGAATGGCCGGGGCCGATGAGTCGGTCGCG
>DATAIM010000254.1:0-7550 GCA_036262655.1 Gemmatimonadaceae bacterium
GCGGTCGTCGGCGTCCTCATCCAGGGCGAGCTCGAAGAAGCACATTGCGAAGAAGTCGGTCAAAAAGTCTTCGCGGACAAAGAAAGGCCGCTAGTTTTCAGGGGATGAGTGACCGTCCCGATGCCCACGACGTAGCAGTAACCCCGCGGTCCGGGAGCGACGAAAGGCCGACGATTCTCGACGACACGATCGCGGAAGAGCGAGCGATTCCGCTCAGTGTCGCGGTTGGCGAAGAGGCACCTGACGGCCCCGGCGTCGTCAGTGAGGACCAGGTCAAGCTCGCTTTGCGGCGCGTGAAGGACCCCGACCTCAATCTCAACATCCTGGACATGGGCCTCGTGTACGGTATCGAGGTCAAGGGCGCAAAGGTGAAGGTCGACATGACGCTGACTTCCCCAGGATGCCCGTCAGGACCGGAGATCATGTCCAACGCGGAGACAGAGATCAAATCACTCCCGGGTGTCGAGGAAGTGGAGATGAATCTCGTGTGGATGCCCTTCTGGACCCCTGAGAAAATGGAGCCGCGCGTCAGGGCCTACCTGGGGTTTTAGCTCGAGGGGGACTAGTTCCTGAGCACCTGTACAAACTGCTCCCCCATCTCGTCCATCTGCCACTTCCTGAGCCCGGGGATATCCTCCAGATCCCTGAGGCTCTCCGGCTTCCGCCGAGCTACGGCCTCGAGGCGCTCACGCGAGCAGAGAACTCCCGGATCGACCAGGAGACGCGTCGCCGCGGCATCACGCACGTTTTTGAGCTTGGCGACACGGGAATCGAAGTCATCTTCTCGCTCCCACTTTGGCGCTCGAGGGAAACGCGGAAGCTCCTCGTCAGCAACCTCGAGTCCGCGCTGAACCGCTGACAGGATCGCAATCGCTCCACGGTCGAGAATGCCGCGGGGCATTCCCTTCAAAGATGAGAGATCCTTCACAGTCTTCGGCGCCGTACGCGCAATCTCGAGCAGAACCTCGTTGCCCATCACGCGGAATGTCGCGCGGTCCACTTCCTTGGCGACCGAATCACGCCATGGGACGAGCTCGCGAAGCAAGGCGAGCTCACGCCGCGACAGATCCCGCGCACCCTTGATCTTGAGGAACGCCATTGACGAGTCGTCATCGCCCCACTTCGTCCCCTCGAGCCGGTCGAACTCCTCCCTCGCCCACGTCCAGCGGCCGAGCTTCTCGAGGCGTGCCTTGAGCTCATCACGCAGATCGAGGAGGTATCTCGTGTCCTGTGCCGCGTAGTCGAGCATTCCGCGCGTAAGAGGACGCAGCGACCAGTCGGCACGCTGATGCTTCTTGTCGAGCTTCACTCCAAAAAACTGATCGAGCAGTGCGGCGAGCCCGAACGCCTTGATCCCGAGCAGCTGCGACGCGATTCGAGTGTCGAAGATGTGATTGACATGCCAGCCGTAATCCTGGTGCAGCAGCCGCAGGTCGTAGTCGGCATCATGGAACACGACTTCAACATCCGGATCTTCCAGGATCGCGCCCAGTCGCTGGGGCATTCCGATCGGGAGCGGATCGATGATGGCACTGCAGTCGCGCGTCGATATCTGCAGGAGATAGATTCGATCGATGAAGCGATGGAAGCTCGCTCCCTCGGTATCGATCGCGATCTCCCGTACGCCGGATATATCGTCGAGAAAGTTGTCGGCGTCCTGCTGCGTGTCGATGTACAGCAGCGCCTCGGCATCTGAAATACCCATTCAGCCAATTTAGTCGGTCATGCGCGAGCGGGTGGAACACGTGACGGCGAGGGACGAGAGCGCCGGTGCTGCAGGGGACCTCGCTCTGTTCGACCGGTTTCCGCTCCTCCGCAAAGTTCCCCGCGCGTCTCTCTGCACGCTTCCGTCGCCACTCGAGCTGCTGCCCTCGATCTCGCCCGGAGCCGAGCTCTGGATCAAACGCGACGACCTGAACTCCGACGTGTGCGGCGGCAACAAGGTGCGGTCACTCGAATTCCTTCTCGGCGAAGTGAAACCGGGAGATACGCTCGTTACTGTGGGCGGTGCGGGGTCGACTCACGTGCTGGCGGCTTCGATTCACGCTAGCCGCCTCGGTGCGACAACGATTGCGCAGCGCTGGACGCACGACATGAATCCTGTCGCCGTGTCCGTGTCGAGTGAGATCGAGCGGCTCATTCCGCATCAACCGGTGCGACGCGCCACGTCAATCGCTCTCGCGGTTGCGAGGTATCGGTCAATCACGGGCCGCGCGCGCTACATCCCGATCGGAGGTGCGACTCCGGTTGGCGCGCTTGGTCATGTGAATGCGGCATTGGAGCTCGCCGCTCAGATCCGGCGCAACGAGATGCCCATGCCCGCGTGTATCGTGCTCCCTCTCGGCAGCGGTGGCACGGCGGCCGGAATGCTGGTGGGGCTCGCAATAGCCGGGCTTCCAGTCGAGATCGTCGGAGCCCGGGTCGGGCCTCGTCTCGTTGTGAATCGGCTACGGGTGTTGTCGCTTGCGCGGCGGACGCGAACATTTATCGAGGCGGTTACAGGGGAACGGTTGCCTTCAGTCGACCGATCTCGCCTCAGAATCGTGCACCAGGTATATGGAGGCGCCTACGGACGTCCTTTTGCGCCGGCGACAAAGGCGGCGAAAATCTTGCACTCCCAAGCAGCCATTCTCCTCGATGACACGTACAGCGCGAAGGCATGGGCCGCGGCGCTGGACGAGTGCCGCACCTCGAGGGGCCCGGTGCTGTTCTGGTTAACTTTTGACGCACGATGCCTGACGAACTCACGATCCACATTCACCCCAGTGACTGCGACACGGCCGGGCACGTGAATCACGCGTCGATGCTCATGCTTCTCGAGCGGGGACGGTGGGCGGCGCTCGAGAAGCATTTGAGCTTCGAGGATTACATCCGCCGGGCGCAGTGGGCCGTGGTCCGCCATGTCGAAGCTTCCTACAGCACACCATCGCGCCCCGGTGACGACTTCATCATTCGCACCGGTCTGATGGGGATTGGCAACACGAGCTTCACCGTGAGGCAGGTTGCGAAGAATCAGCGCGGTGATCTCGTCTGCGAGGCGAAGGTTGTTTATGTCACGCTGAGCCCAGAGGGGAAACCGATGCCGGTGCCCTCCGAATGGCGGTCGATCTTTTCTCCCTGGGAGGACTGATGTCTGCGCTGCCCGAGCTCCCGAGTGAAGTCACGCTGAACGAGGAAGATGCGCGGCCCGCTCCGCCTGGAGTGCAGATCAGCGCTGCGGAGCTGACACCTTCGGCGCGGATCGGCGGGGTTCTCTTCAGAAATCGCGGATGGCTTCCAATTCTTTTCCTGGGCGTCCCGCTTCTGGCAAAGGGGAATACCGAGCCGAGCCGGTGGGTGATCGGCCTCATCCTCATCGCGGCAGGGGAATTCTTTCGCCTCGCCGGTGTCGCCGCGGCAGGGAGTGAGACTCGGCGTCGCTCGCGGAATGTTCACCGGCTCGTGACCGGCGGGATTTTTTCATGGAGCAGGAACCCGCTCTACAACGGGAACTTCCTCGTGTGGATCGGGTTCGCCGTGATATCCGGTGTGATGTGGTTTCTGCCGTTCGCGGTGCTGCTATTTGCGGCGGAGTACGGTCTGATCGTTCGATATGAGGAAGGTGTGCTCGAGTCCACCTTTGGCCGGCAGTATCTCGATTACAAGAACTGTGTTCCTCGCTGGCTGCCGAAGAAACCCGCCGAGCCGGTGGAGGGAGAGCACGACTGGCGAGCGGCCTGGAAGAGTGAGCGAAGCACTTTCGCTCAGTACGCTGTGCTAATGGCCGCGTTCTTCGCGAAAGAGCACTTGATTATACAGTAGGCGCTCTAGCGGTTCGGCCGTCCCGGTGGGTCGGGACTCTTGAAAACCTCGCGGTTTATCTGGATGTACTGCTTCAGGTTGGACGGTACATCTTCTTCAGGAAAGATCGCGGTCACCGGACATTCCGGCTCGCAGGCTCCGCAGTCGATGCATTCGTCGGGGTGGATGTACAGCTGCTCGGGCCCCTCGTATATGCAGTCCACGGGACACACATCGACACACGCTCTATCCTTGGTGTCCTTGCAGGCTTCGGTAATTACGTAGGGCATTTAGTGGGCTCGAATTGCGGTAAAACCAATGCGAAAAATAGACCCCGGGGTTCGAATATCAACCGCGGGCGAGCTCACTTCAGCTTTACGCTTCCATACCCGATCATCAGGAAGACGAGCACAATCGTTCCGATGAGAAGAAGCGCCATTCGGAGGCGCATCGAGCGCAGGGCCTGCCAGACGTCCTCGTCCCAGTAGAAAAGGCCCGGACTTGCCTCGCGGACGACCGATCGTCGCTGAAGTCTGCGGAAGGCCATGTTCTCTTCGATGCGAAGTTCCGCGAGTGACCGCGCGTCGATCGGCTGCGTCGCTCCTGCGGCGAGAAATTCAGCGCGAACATCACGCTCCTTCCGCCGCATCACGGCGATCGCTGCTGCTCCCGCGCCCAAGTGGTGCTCCCTGGAATATTGAATTCACAAGATAGGGCGCGGCCCCGGGTGCGCCAGCATTCCGGAGCCGCGCACCTCCCGAGCTTTCAGGTGTACGTAGAAATTGACCGGGCTCTCCGCGCGGTCGATCAACCATGGAGATTACAATGAGAAAGCTCTGGTCATTGAGCCTGGCGCTCGTCGGGATTACCGCCCTCTCCAGCTGCGGTGCGCTCGACGCGCTCGGCTCCGGCCGGCTGGCGAGAGGAACGTTCGAGCTCAGAACCGTCAACGGCGTCAGGATCCCGGCAGTGCTCTACACTGAGCCCGGTTACCGCATCGAGGTCCTGAATGCCAACTTTACGCTCGAGGATGACGGGACGTACAGCGAGGCCGGAATAATTCGCGAGACCGTCAACGGCTCGGCGTCGACTTCGTCGAGCTCGAGCTACGGTACCTACGATTATTTCAACGGCGACATCACGTTCTACGAGAGCTCCGGGCGCAGGTATTATGGACGCCTCTCAGGGAGCACTCTGATCATCGAGGATCAGGGGCTCACCATGGAGTACCAGCGATTCTAAGCGACTGCGGGAGGGGCGGATATGTACTTCCCCTCCCCGCGATCCCGATCGTCGAGGTGTGAAACACCATTAAGCTTGCGTCCGCCGCGGCGGAACGGCCTCAGCACGGCATCGAGATCACGTCTGACTTTGGCGCTGAGTGTTCCATCGCGCGTGATCGACCACGCGACGAGCGAGCCGTACGTAACGGCGTGGATTGTCTCCGCGAGCTGTTCGGCGTCGATGTAGCCGGTCAGCTCTCCCGCTTCCGCGGCGTTCTCGATGGAGCGCTTGTAACCGTCGACGGCCTTGCGGGAATCCGCGACGGCGAGCGCGTGGAACTCGGGATCGTCGAGCTGCGCCAGGAAGAAGGCGAGGCGATTTGCCTGGTTGACTGGCTCGTCACCGGGACCGGGCCTTTCCATCGCGGCGAAGACGAGCGATTCGATGGGGGACTCGTGGCTCCCGAGGTTGTTCTCGAAGCGCTCGTCGGCGACCTGGGTGGCGTGTCGCATGAGCGACAGCATAAGGTCGCGTTTGGAACCAAATCGCTGCACGAGCGTTGCGGCCGAGAGGCCGGCTTCTGCGCCGACGTCGGCGAGGGTCAGGCGGTCGGCGCCGATTCGGCTGAGGACGCGGATAGCTGCGTCGAGGATCGTCTGATCGTCGACGGTGCGGGGGCGTGGGGACATTGTCTATGTAGAAGCGGCCGGGGGCCGGATAAGTGAGTAAACGTTTGTATTAGGATAATACCCCGGGGTATCTGGACGTTCCTTTGGGGGGGTCAGTCGGCCGGGCTCAGGCGTCGGTTTCCGCGCTATTGGGCTTCTTTTTTCTGAGCTCGGGATTCTCCCGGAAGAAGGTCGCTGTGTGGCCGATGACCTGGATTATCTCGGAATCGGTGGCTGAGGCGAGCTGTGCGGCCGCGTCCTTGGCCTTGAGGTCGGCGTTTTTTCCGAGCTTGACCTTGACCAGCTCCTGGGTTCGCAGGGCGTCGTCCAGCGATGCGATGAGCGGTGGCGTGATCCCGTGCTGTCCGACGTGGACTGTCGGGCTCAGGTGGTGCGCATCTGCGCGGAGGCCCGCGCGATCTTTTCCTTTCATTGGGGGGTCTTTCCCTTTCTCGTCATGAACGATCGCACGTCGACCGGCGTGCCGTTCCACCAGTCGCGCTGGTTTTGCCTGAGTCGCATTGCCTGGAAGTGGAGATGCGGTGTGTCGGGCGGAGCGTTGCCGCTGGTTCCAACGTAGCCAATCACGAACCCCTGCGGCACTTTGAGTCCCTCGGTCATGCTGTCCGAGTAGTGGTCGAGATGCGCGTAGTAATAGATGTAGCGGCGCTCTTCGTCGATGAGATAGGCCGTGGTTCCGCCGGCCGCGTTCTGCCGCATTCGTATCACTTCGCCCGCGATCGCGGCGAGCACCGGCGTTCCGCGTGGGGCGAGAATATCGATCGCCCGATGTGTTCTGCCTTCGCCGCGCGCTTCGTTGAAGGAGTCGCGGAGCTCGCGCGGCGAGATTCCTTCGACGGGGATCATCAGAGGGTGCGTCTCGAAGTATTCCAGGTCGGCATCGGTGACCGACGAGGACGGGGTGATTGGCTCGGGGCCTGGTCCGGCCCTCGCGCACGCCGACACGAGGACCGTGATGCAGATCCAGCGTGCAGCGCGAGTTTTCAGACCGGCGCCAGCTCCTTGTTCTCCATTGCCAGCTCCGCGGCCATCGCGGCGATCCCATCTTCGATGGTTCGTGAGTGATGCATCGAGCAGAACTTCGGGCCGCACATACCGCAGAACTCCGCGCTCTTGAAGTATTCGGCCGGCAGTGTCTCGTCGTGGTATTCCTGTGCGCGCTCAGGATCGAGTGCGAGGCGGAACTGTTCTTTCCAGTCGAAAGCATAGCGCGCTCTCGAGAGCGCATCGTCGCGGTCCCTTGCTCCCTTCCTGCCGCGCGCCACATCGGCGGCATGGGCGGCAATCTTGTATGCGATTACCCCTTCCCTTACGTCATTGGCATTGGGAAGGCCAAGGTGCTCTTTTGGTGTGACGTAGCACAGCATGTCTGATCCATGCCAGCCGATGAGTGCGGCGCCGATGGCGCTCGAGATGTGGTCGTAGCCCGGGGAGATATCGATGACGAGCGGACCGAGAGTGTAAAATGGCGCCTCGTGGCAGACCTGTTTGGCGCGTTTGACGTTCATCTCGATCTGGTCCATCGGGACGTGCCCGGGCCCTTCGATCATGACCTGGACATCGTATTCCCATGCCCGCTTCGTGAGCTCGCCCATCGTGTCGAGCTCGGCGAACTGTGCGCGGTCGCTTGCGTCGGCGAGTGACCCCGGTCTGAGTGAATCGCCGATCGAGATAGTGACGTCGTAGTGGCGAAGGATCTCGAGCACTTCGTCGAAGTGCTCGTAGAGCGGGTTCTGCTTGCGGTGATGCATCATCCATACGGCGTGAAGCGAGCCACCGCGACTGACGATTCCCGTTGTGCGACCGTGGACGAGAGGGAGGTGCTCGATCAGGATCGCCGCGTGGATCGTCATGTAG
>DATAIM010000255.1:0-2364 GCA_036262655.1 Gemmatimonadaceae bacterium
CGTCGTTCCATCGGACCAAGTACTCGAGCGCGCATCGTCACTCGGGCCGCTCTCGAGAACAGCTGCTCCGTCGCTCAGCAACGGCCCCGCCGCATACTATCATTTCGACGGCGCTCCTGGATCGCTCGGCGTCATCACTCCGATGACTCACAGCTACTGCGCGAGCTGCAACCGCGTGCGCCTGACGGCAGACGGGCGCTTGCGGACCTGCCTGTTCGGCGATCATGAGGTCAATCTGCGCGACGCCTATCGAGCGGGCGAGGATATAACGCCGCTTTTCCGTCGGGCGTTGAGTGAAAAGCCCCTCGAGCATCGGCTGCTTCAGATGAGAGTTGGTGGACTGCGTGCGTTGTCTCAGGTAGGCGGATAACGTCCGATAACTTTTCGACCTGCGGCCGTTTGCCACACCCGGCCGAGCCAAATAACTTTCGCTCGCGCGTCCTACACTATTTCAACAGGCACAATGGTCAACAAAATCACGGTCGTCGGCGCGGGCAATGTTGGCGCGACGACCGCTCAGCGTGTGGCGGAGAAGGAGCTCGCGCGCACGGTAGTCCTCGTGGATGTCGTCGAGGGCGTTCCCCAGGGTAAAGGTCTCGATCAATGGGAATCCGCACCCATAGAAGGTTTCGATTCGCGGGTGATCGGCACAAACGGGTACGACGAGAGCGCGAATTCGGACATCATCGTCATCACGGCTGGCATTGCGCGGAAACCCGGAATGTCGCGCGACGATCTGCTCAATACCAACGCCGGCATCGTCAAGCAGGTTTCGGAGAGCATTCGCTCGACGTCCCCGAATGCCATCCTGATCATGGTGTCGAACCCCCTCGACGTGATGTCCTGGGTCGCGAAGGAAGTCACGGGCTTCCCTCGGCAGCGAGTGCTCGGAATGGCCGGCGTGCTCGATACCGCGCGGTATCGCTCCTTCCTCGCTGAGGCTCTCGACGTGTCAGTGCGGGACATTCAGGCGATGGTACTGGGCGGTCACGGTGATACGATGGTGCCACTGGTTTCGTATACGAGCGTCAGCGGTATTCCGATCACGCAGCTCATGCCAAAGGAGCGGCTCGACGCGATTCTGGATCGCACCCGGAACGGCGGCGCTGAAATCGTAAAGTTCCTGAAGACCGGGTCCGCCTACTATGCTCCCTCCGCGGCGGCAGTTCAGATGTGCGAGGCTATCGTGCGCGACCAGAAGAGGATTCTCCCCTGCGCGGCATGGCTCGAGGGCGAATACGGGATGTCCGGACTTTTCCTTGGCGTGCCTTGCAAGCTCGGACGCGGTGGACTCGAGCGAATCATCGAAGTCACGCTGACCGACGACGAGCGCACAGCGCTCGCAAAGAGTGCAGAGGCAGTCAGAGAGCCGATGAGCGCGGTAAAGCTCTGACGGAATGAATCGGGCGCTTCGCTTCTACAGCACCGCGATCGGAAAAAAGGTGGTGATGGGAGTTACGGGGCTGATCGGCATCGGCTTCGTGATCGGTCACATGGCTGGAAATCTGCTTGCATTCCGCGGCCCGGCGGCGATCAACGCGTACGCCGCTTTTCTACAGAGCACGGGGGAGCTGCTCTGGATTGTGCGGCTGGTGCTGATCGCATCCGTGATTCTTCACGTCGTCGCCGCAATCCAGCTTACGCGGCAGAACCGTGCAGCACGTCCGATCGGTTATGTCGACCGCGAACCGCAGGTCAGCACGTGGGCGGCGCGTACGATGCGATGGGGAGGCGCTCTTCTCCTCCTCTTCATCGTCCTCCACATCATGCATTTCACGACGGGCTCGTGGGAGCCGTCCGGCCAATTCAGCGAGACCGATGTGTATTCGAATCTCGTCACGAGTTTCCGGATCTGGTGGGTAACGCTTTTCTACGTCGCTGCGATGCTTGCGCTGGGGCTTCACCTTTACCACGGCGCATGGAGCTCGGTTAGATCGCTCGGTATCTCGAGACGATCCCCGGCCCCGCTGCATAGAACAGTTGCGTTCGCGGTTGCAGGCCTCGTGTGGATTGGGTTTACCGCGGTTCCGCTCGCGATCTTCGCTGGTATCATCGCCTGAGATGGAGCTGAACTCCCGGATTCCGGCCGGCCCGCTCGAGATGAAGTGGGATCGCCACCGGTTCGAGATGAAGCTCGTCAATCCTGCGAACAAGCGGAAATACTCGATCATTGTCGTCGGCTCGGGCCTTGGTGGCGGCGCTGCGGCGGCGACTCTCGGTGAGCTTGGCTATAACGTCAAGTGCTTCTGCTTTCAGGACTCGCCGCGGCGTGCGCACAGTATCGCTGCACAAGGCGGGATCAACGCGGCGAAGAATTACCAGAATGACGGAGACAGCATCTACCGGCTGTTCTATGACACGATC
>DATAIM010000256.1:0-8477 GCA_036262655.1 Gemmatimonadaceae bacterium
ACTCGCGCGGCCTCGAACACTCCCTGTCCAGTAGACCCCGAGGCGTGAAAGATCACGTTCACGCCCGACTGATACTGACTGAGCGCCAGCTCCTTCCCCTTTCCGGGATTCTTGAATGCCTCGGGCGTTACGCCCGCGTACTGCGCGATGACGGTGCAGTCCGGGCATACCTGCCGAACGCCTGCCCGATATCCTGCCTCGAACTTGTGGATGAGCGGGATGTCCATTCCTCCGACGAACCCCACTTTCTTCGACTGTCCGACGAGGGCGGCGAGCGCTCCGACGAGAAATGACCCTTCCTCTTCCCGAAACTTGAGCGCCGCCAGGTTCGCGGGCGGGGGGATGACGTTTCCCTTGTCATCAACAGACAGCGCGTAGTCGACACCCGCGAACGATACCTGCGGGTACTCTTTCGCGAGCTTCGTCAGGTCGTCGGAAAAAATGAATCCCACCCCGATGACGAGATCCATGTGTTCGGCTGCAAGGAGCCGTAAACCGGCTTCGCGATCCGAGCCCTCGCCCGGCTCGATGAACCGCACGTTCGGATGAAGAATCCTCGTGGCACTGTCAGCGCCGGCGTACGCACCGTCATTGAACGACTTGTCCCCGCGCCCGCCCACGTCGAGCACGATGCCGACGTTCGTCGCACCCGGTGCCGATGAATCGGTAGCTCCCCGGCCGCCGGCGAAAAGGAGTGCCACATGCACGACAAGCAGGCCAGCGGCAACGAGGAGGAGTTTGCGCATGCAGCAGGATATTCGCCCACGAAGCGCCCGCCTGCAAGACGGCCCGCCCCTTTCTATAGGAAGCAAATCCCCATTGATTTCGCCTATGGCGGAGCGTCTCAGAACACGATTTCTGGTTGTTGGAAGTGGTGTTGCCGGCCTGCATACCGCGTGGCGGGCGTCGTCCGAAGGCGAAGTGATCGTACTGACCAAGCGGTCACTGTTCGACAGCGCAACCGCATACGCACAGGGTGGAATTGCTGCCGCTCTTGGTGCCGGGGATTCGCCTGAGCTCCACCGGAAGGACACCCTGGCCGCGGGCGCAGCGTTGTGTGACGCCGAAGCCGTCGAAGTCCTCGTCGAGGAAGGGCCCGCGAGAGTCCGGGAGCTTCACACTGCCGGCGCCGACTTCGATCTCGAGCCCGGGGGAACCTTCAAGCTTGGAAAGGAAGCGGCGCATTCCCGTCGCCGCATCGTACATGCTCACGGTGACCAGACCGGCGCAGAGGTGGCACGGACGCTGATCGATCGTGTTCGCGAGAGCAGCCGGATCCGGGTGCTGGAAAAGACACGCGTGCTGGATCTTGTCCTCAGCGATGGCATATGCCGCGGAGTGCGTGCGGCGCGCGCAGGAAAGGCGGTGGAGATCATTGCGGATGCGACAGTCCTCGCGACTGGGGGCTGTGGACAGGTGTACCGTTACACGACAAACCCGCAGGTGGCCACGGGCGACGGGTACGCAATTGCCCATCGCGGAGGAGTGAAAATCGCCGACATGGAGTTCGTGCAGTTTCACCCGACCGCATTGGAAACTCCGGAAAATCCGCTGGCTCTCATATCGGAGGCGGTACGCGGCGAAGGCGCGACCCTCGTCAACGACGATGGCGTCCGCTTCATGACGAAAAAACACCGGCTTGCCGAGCTTGCGCCAAGGGATGTCGTCGCGCGTGCAATCTTTCGCGAGCGACAGGCGGGAAGCAGGGTTTATCTGGACGCGCGCAAGCTCGGGAAATCATTCGAGAAACGCTTTCCCGGTATTTTCGCCATCTGCAAGGCGCGCGGGATCGATCCCTCCAGAGATCTCATTCCGGTCATTCCGGCGGCTCATTACATGATGGGTGGAATCGTCACCGATCTCGCAGGGCGATCGAGCGCAGAGCGACTGTATGCCTGCGGCGAGGTTTCGCGCACCGGGGTTCATGGGGCGAACAGACTGGCGTCGAATTCGCTCCTGGAAGGACTCGTTTTCGCCGAACGGGTAGCACGTGACATGATCGCGCTGCCCAGGGTGAAGGGCCTGCCGCGCAAAACGGAATGGAGCGTCCCCCCGCTCACTGATCGCGGTGCGGCTCAGGTAGCGGCTGACGATGTACGGAGTGTCATGTGGGAGCACGCCGGCATCGCTCGGACGGCCAGAGGTTTGCGGAAAGGCATGCGGCTGCTGCGAGACATACACACGCGGCTTCCGGCAGGGGCAACGGAGGAGGCAAATCTTGTCGAGACGGCGCTCCTCATCTGCGAGTCGGCGCTGCTGAGGAAGGAGTCACGAGGCGGGCATTTCAGAAGCGATTTTCCGCATTCGGTGCGCAGATGGCGCGGAAAGCACATCGAGTTCTAGCCGGGTCGCGGGCACGGAATCGAACCGCAGACAACGCAGAGAACGCACAGAACGCACATGGGAAGGCTCAGGACATAAAGAAAACAACGAGATCAAAGGACTACATGACCCTTGCGGCTATACCGGGGCGCTGGACCGAGCTTCAGAACGAGATCAAACAGCTTGCGAGAGAGAAGAACGCGGTCATCCTCGCGCATAACTATGAGCGCGCGGAGGTGCAGGACGTAGCCGATTACGTTGGTGATTCGCTTGGACTAAGCAGGGAAGCGGCGCGGACGGATGCGGACATAATCGTTTTCTGCGGCGTCCATTTCATGGCGGAAACCGCGGCAGTACTCTCGCCGCGGAAGATGGTGCTGCTGCCCGACATGGCGGCCGGATGCTCGCTCGCATCGACGATCGACGGAGAGCAGCTCCGCGCCTGGAAAGCCGAACACCCGGGGGCCATCGTCGTCTCCTACGTGAACACGACCGCCGATGTAAAGGCGGAGAGCGACTACTGCTGTACGTCGGGGAACGCTGTCGAGATCGTGAACTCGATCCCGCCCGCCACGGAAATTCTCTTTCTACCGGATATGTTCCTCGGCGCGCACGTCCGGCGTGTGACCGGCCGCGAGAACATGCACGTGTGGATGGGCGAATGTCACGTACACGCGGGTATCGATCCCGGGCACATCAATTCCCAGCGAGCGGCTCACCCCGGCGCCGAGCTTCTGATTCATCCCGAATGCGGCTGCGCGACGAGCGTGATCGAGGCGATGTCGGCCGGTGACATCGATCCTGAAAACGTTCAGGTCCTCTCTACCGAGGGTATGATCAACCGGCCGCGCATTTCATCAGCGGACGAGTTCATCGTCGCGACTGAAGTCGGCATTCTTCACCGGCTCCGGCGAGAGAATCCGGCCAGGCGATTCATTCCTGCAAGTGACCTGGCAGTCTGTGCATTCATGAAAGTGACGACGCTGCCAAAGGTCCTGAGATCCCTCGAGCGGCTCGAGCATCACAACACCGTCGACCCGGAGATTGCCGCGCGAGCGCGGACAGCGATCGAGAGAATGATCGCGATCGGGGGGCAACGTCCGCTTTCTCCCAGGCCGGAAACGACCGAGGATCCCGGTGAATAAGTCATGAGCCCACGCAGCAGACGAATCGCGATTCTTGCCGAGCGAGGATTCTCGCCCCCCGGACCGCTGCGCTTTCCGTTCGCCCGCCTGATGACGACTTCAATGGTTCGCGATGCACTGGCCGAGGACGCAGCCGAGAACGACATCACGACGATTGCGACCATTGTGTCCGGCCGCCGCGCACGGGCTGCGATCGTCGCCCGTGAGGACGGGGTAATTGCCGGAACCGCACTCGCGCGCGAAGCATTCAAGCAGAGAGACCCCCGAGCATCGGTGCGGCCAGCTGTCAAAGACGGCCAGAGAGTAAGCGCGCGCACACCTGTTCTGTTCGTTACTGCACATTCCCTCGGCCTGCTGTCCGCGGAGCGTGTGGCGCTCAACTTCATGCAGAGACTTTCAGGGATTGCGAGCCTGACGCATCAGTTTGTCGATGCCGTCGCCGGCACGAAAGCGAAGATCCTCGACACTCGAAAAACGACACCCGGCTGGCGAAAGCTGGAGAAGTACGCCGTGCGTGCGGGCGGGGGATTGAATCACCGAGCAGATCTGGCATCTGCCGTCCTCATCAAGGACAATCACATCGCCGCGATTGGCGGTGACGTCGCCATGGCAATCACGAGGGCCCGTGAAGTCGCACCAGAGGGAACGTCGATCGAAGTGGAATGCGATACTCTCGAGCAGGTCCGAACCGCAGTGGACGCGGGCCCCGACATAATCATGCTCGATAACATGGACGTGGGCGCGATGCGCGAGGCGGTAGGGGTGGTAGACGGTCGAGCGGTCACGGAAGCCTCGGGAGGGGTCACGCTCGAGACGGTGCGCGGCATCGCCGAGACCGGCGTGGACTGGATCTCGGTCGGCGCGATCACACATTCCGTGAAAGCGCTGAACCTGGCCCTCGATTTTTAATTCAAGCGCGAGGCGCTTCCCTCTCAACGCTCGTAACGCCTATTCGTCGAGAATAGCGTCCTTGACGAAATAACCGCCCGCTTTCCGAATGTCCGCGGCGATCGTGCGGCGGCGCTCATCAGTTGATTCGGCGTGAGCGCCGAGTGTTACACGAGCTGCACGGAAGCGAAGGCCCGATTCGACGCAGAAGAGGTCGCAGAGCGAAAGCTCACGCTCGCAGCTCTCCTCGCCTTTTGCGTCGACGAGACTCTGCGTCCTGCTGATCACGCAGGCCGTCGCAAAGAGCTCGATGGCCATCGTCGCGAGGCGCTCGAGAACGAGCTGCCTGTCGATAATATCACGGCGATGCCGGATGACAGCGCGCTCCGTCGCGGTCTTGAGCTCGGCCGCATGCTTCTCGAAGAAGCGCTTGTGTCCGGCAAGCCGCGGATGAAGCGGTGTGTCGATCATGTCGGTCGCGCCGAGCATGCTGCGAAGACGCGAAGTCGCAAATCCGGTCAATAACCCGAGATTCTTTAGGGGTCTTCTGAGTGCGGTTCCCACTTCCTTGAGCGACTCGGCCGTCCCCTGGATTCCGTTCAATGCGATGAAGAGCCGGAGCACTTCATTCGCACCCTCGAAGATTCGGTTGATCCGGGCATCGCGCAGCAGCCGCTCATACGGGTATGGCTTCACGTATCCGCGCCCCCCTGCGACCTGGAGCATCTCGTCGGCTGCCTCCCAGATGAGCTCGCTCGCGAAGACCTTGGTACACGCCGCCTCCAGGGAGAAATCAGTCTCCGCGCGGTCGGCGAGTGACCCGAGGATGCCGAGCATCGAATCGCAGGCGTAAGCGCTTGCGGCAAGATGTGCGAGCTTGCGCTGAGTTATCTCGAAGTGAGCGAGTGGATGGCCGAACTGCACACGCTGCTCCGCGTACGTCGTCATCTCGGTCACGATCTTTTTCGCGCCCGACGTGCATCCGGCCGCCAGAGTCAGGCGGCCAGCATTGAGAACGTGGACCGCAACCGTAAAGCCCTTTCCGACCAGGCCAAGAACATGATCTGTAGGAACCTCGAGGTTCTCATACAGCAGCTCGGCCTGGGTCGAGCCGCGGATTCCGAGCTTCCGAACCGTGCCTGCGACGCGAAATCCGGGCATGTCGGGGCGGATGATGAATGCTGTCGACCGCATCACCGTTTCGCCTCGCCGCTCGACCGGCGTCTGGGCGAAGGTCGCGATGACCCCGGCACGATGGCCGTTTCCGATCCAGATCTTGTGGCCGTTCAGGATCCAGCGCCTGCCGTCATCCGAAAGATGAGCTGTCGTCTTTATGTTCTGCGCATCCGACCCCGTTTCGGGCTCTGTAAGCGCGTACGCGGCAAGAGTCTCTCCGCGTGCCAGCATCGGGAGATACCGCGCCTTCTGCTCGTCGCTCCCGTAAAGCACGATTGCCTTGGAGCCCAGTCCGCAATGGACTCCCACGAGTACCGCGAGTGACGAGTCAGCCGTCGAGATCCGTTCGAACACCCTCGCGTAACCTGTCGCCGAAAGCTCGAGGCCTCCGTATGACCGCGGGATTGTCATCGCAAGAAGCCCGCACCGCGCGAACTCCGTGATCACCTCCTCGCTGATGACCTCCTCATCGTCGAAGCGGGATGGGTCGATGATTCCCGCGCGCTCCATTCGGTCGATCTCCCCGATGAGGCGGCGCACAACGCTCGCCTCGTGCCTGTCGATCTGCTCGAGAGGCGGAGGAAAGGGGAAGAGAAGATCGTCGTGAACTGCGCCCGCAAAAACACCGCGGGTAAACGATGGTTTGCTTTCGCTCAAGTGGTCGCCTGTTGTTGTATTCGACCTGCTTTCTCCAGCTGCGATGCGAGCACGGATGGTGTCGTCGCCGGCTCTTCACACGCATACGAGCGGCAAACGTACGCGGTCGCCCTCCCGGATCGGGATTCTCTGCCTTCCATGAGAGCGATGATGGCGCCGTCGTCGTGGCCTCCGGCGATTACGAGCGATGGAACGTAGTGCACCGCCACCTCATGCTTCAATGACTCGAAGGTCTTCTCGCCGGGACTCCCCGCAATCGCGACCTCGACCGCACCGTTGATCGCCATGTCGGCGGCGCCAAGCATGTGGCCGAAGGCGCTCGGATAACGCATGAGGGGTGTGGCGATCGACTCGAGGACGAAGGTTGCCCGCCGGCGCATATCGACGTCGTGCGTGAGCTCCGACAGACTCAGAAGAAGATCGACCGCGAGGGACGTACCGGATGGCAAAGCATTGTCGGTGACGTCCCGTGGACGGGTGATCAGTGACTCCGCATCGCCTGCAGTGTCGAAGAATGCTCCGAGCTGTTCATCCCAGAACCACTCGACCATCGAGTGGGCGAGCTGTCGCGCACGCTCGACCCAGACCGCTTCGAGTGTGAGCTCGTAAAGCGACAGAAATCCAAGAGCGACTGCGGCGTAATCCTCGAGGAAGCCGCCGATCCGAGCGGTTCCATTGTTGAACGAGCGCATGACCCGGCCATCGCGAACAAGCTCGCGAAAGAGAAACTCTCCATTGGCAACGGCCAGCTTTGCGAAGTCATCACGCTCGAATATCCGCGCCGCCGTCGCGAGACCGCGGAGCATCAAGCCGTTCCATCCCGCCAGAATCTTGTCGTCGCGCCCAGGCCGGACCCGCTTGTTACGCTCGGCGTACAGAATAGCCTTTGCATTGGCGATGATCCGGTGCAGCGTCTCGCGGGAAACTCCCATGCGAGCAGCGGCGAAGGATGGATCGGTGCGCAGGTGGAAGATGTTCCGGCCCTCGAAATTCCCGCCCGCGGTGACGCCGAAATAAGCCTTCACCGCCGCCGCGTCTTTTCCAAGCAGCGCGTCCAGCTCCTTGTCGGACCATACATAGAACTTGCCTTCCTCGCCTTCACTGTCGGCATCGAGCGAGGAGTAGAAGCCCGAGTCTGGGGACGTCATCTCTTTCGCAAGCCACTCTATCGTTTCCTCGGTTACGCGACGAAACTCGGCGTCGCCGGTGGCCTGCCAGAGGTGTGCGCCAATCCGAACGAGGAGCGCATTGTCGTACAACATTTTCTCGAAATGGGGAACGAGCCAGATCGCATCCACTGTGTAGCGGTGAAAGCCACCGCCGACCTGATCGTAAATGCCGCCGCGCATCATTTTCCGGAATGAGTCAACGACCATCTCCAGCGCGTACGCGGTGCCGGTTCGCGCCCAGTACCTGAGGCAGAAATCGAGCGACATCGTTTGAGGGAACTTCGGTGCGCCATCGAACCCGCCATGACGAACGTCGTATTTCTGGGCGATACCCCGGTATGCCAGGTCGAGCACGTGCGGCGTCAGCGCTCCTTCGCTGCGCGCCTGAAGCTTTGCCGCTTCATAGAGCTCGCTCACCTTTCGCGCCGTTTGAGTTACCGATTCCGGGCGATTCCGATAAGCATCGGCTACAGAGGTCAGGACACGCGAGAACGACGGCATTCCCTGTCTTTCCTGCGGGGGATAGTAGGTCCCGCCATAGAATGGCTCGCCGAACGGCGTAAGAAATACCGTCATCGGCCAACCGCCGTGCCCGGTGAGTGCCTGCACCGCCTGCATGTAGATCGCGTCGATGTCCGGCCTTTCTTCGCGGTCGACCTTGATGTTGATGAAGTTCGCGTTCATCAGGGCGGCGACTTTTTCGTCCTCGAACGACTCATGCGCCATCACGTGACACCAGTGGCACGCCGCGTAACCGATGCTGAGAAGGATCGGCTTGTCCTCGAGGCGCGCGCGGTCCAGCGCCTCCGGCCCCCAGGGATACCAGTCGACTGGATTCTCCGCGTGCTGGAGCAGGTATGGACTCGTCTCGTTCGCAAGCCGGTTCGCCATTCGTCTCTTCCCTGAAACTCAGCCGGCCGATGCGGTCGCGGCGAGTGTCAACGCTTTTTCAACAATGCTTCGCTCGCTCCTGAAGGCAAGCGCCGGAACAGCCGCCTCGGACGGGAACCACCGGGCTTCATTCACTTCGTGGTCGTGATCGTTCACATCTCCGGATTCATACCGCATAAGATAGAAATACACGTACTTGTGATACCGGATGCGCTCGCCGCCTTTTGCG